>JBBTYZ010000001.1:0-15750 GCA_038061595.1 Patescibacteria group bacterium
ACATTTTTGGGCGGGGTTATCGGAGTTGCTTTGGGTTCTCTTGTTGCGATACTTGTTTCTCAATTCGCAGGCATTGCGACCCAGGTTTCAATGAAGTCTGTTTTGCTCGCCTTCGGTGTATCGGCAGGAATTGGAATAATATTTGGATATTACCCGGCGCGTCGCGCAGCCAAATTGAATCCAATAGAGTCCTTAAGGTACGAGTAATATAATTTGTTATGATAAATGGACATATGAAATATTTAATTTTCTTAACTGCGCTATCGCTAACCCTCGTGACCACATCTTATGGCCATGGTGGTGGACAGACGATTGAACAATCGGTCGGCGATTATATTATTGAAGTTGATTATAATTCTTTATCGCCGGAAATAAGAGCACAAACCTCTATTCGATTTGACGTCGGTATTTCAAACAAAGATGAGACGGAAACGCCAGGGTTCACCGATGTTTGGGTGACAATCGCGCCAAATAATAGTTTTGATACCGTTTTCGCCGGAGACATCAATAAACTTGAATTTGGTGGCACTGGTTTTACTTTTACATTTCCGAAAGCTGGCGATTATAAACTTACTGCCCGTTTTCAAAAGAACGGCAAGTCGTTTCATGAGGAAGCATCCTTTCCACTCACCGTTGTTGAAGAAGAGGTGGGGGATTCTCCAGACAATCGGTATGGTTCTGTTGTCGAGATAGTCATAGGGGTCATTATCGGGCTAGCTATCGGTTTTTTCTTAAAGAAGATACCTACCTTTAAATAATCGCCGCAAATTTACTTCTCTGGGTGGAATAATTCTCTCTTTGCGTTATCCTTAATACATGATAGAAAACGGTAAAAAAGTTCAATCTTACTTTCTTGTAATTTTAATTGTCGGGGTTTTGGCCATAACCTTTTTTATTTTTCGCGCATTTCTACAACCTCTTGTGTTAGCATCGGTGGCCGCTTTTATTTTTCAACCTTTGAACCAAAAGATACTTCGTTTCTTCGGAGGTAGAGGTGGATTTGCGTCCTTTTGCACAACCATAATAATAATTGCTTTCATTTTAGTGCCGCTCACATTTTTGGGAATACAAATCTTTGGAGAAGCCAAGCAGGTCTATTCTTATCTCTCGGACGGTGGAGGGAAGAACGAGATTTTAAATATTGTCGAGGGAGTCGTATCCGACCTACATAGAATTTTCCCCTCAACCAAAGAACTCTCTATAAACATCGATGAATATTTAAAACAGGGATTGAACTGGTTGATACAAAACTTAAACGGAGTTTTTTCCAGTTTCGCTAGAATAATAGTAAGTTCATTTATATTCCTTATCGCTCTTTATTATCTCCTAAAGGACGGACACAAATTTAGAAAAGCCGTAATTGATTTGAGTCCCTTGTCGGATGCGAACGACGAAGCAATCTTCGAAAGACTTTCACTCGCGGTGAGCTCTGTTATCAAGGGCAATCTTGTAATTGCGCTAATCCAGGGAATTGTCGCAACTATTGGGTTTGCTATTTTTAGCGTTCCCAACCCATTCCTCTTAGGAACGGTTGCCGCGATAGCCGCCCTTATACCCGGTTTCGGAACAGCATTAGTATTGACCCCCGCTGTTATATTTCTTTTCTTGAGTGGTGAATCTTTGCTTGGTTTTGGCCTTCTCGCTTGGGGAGCTGGAGCAGTGGGACTTGTTGATAATCTTTTAGGCCCGAGGCTCATAGGGCGCGGCATGAAATTACACCCACTTTTTGTTTTATTATCCGTTATCGGCGGAATTGGATTTTTTGGACCAATTGGTTTTATTCTCGGTCCCTTGGTTTTGAGTCTGCTTTTTTCGCTTTTTGAAACTTATCATTATCTCGAAAAAAAATAATTGAATATACAAAACCGCCCTAAGGGCGGTTTTGTTGTTTTTCTTACGCGGGAGTATATTTATAAATAGAATCTTTTAAAATTCTGCCAGGAAGGTGGGGGATGACGAATCCGTATTCGGATGAGCTCAAAACACAGAAGCTTGAATTCGACATATTGCCTCCGCTTGTCTTGGAGTTCAAGTTATATATAGAAGGTTTGCGCTTACAACCACTTGCGGATTTCCGTGAAGCAGCAAGCGAGCTTATACATAGAGGGTTTGCGGAGTTTTTGTCATTCCTCGGGATAGAAGATCCAAATCTTATCAGTTCTGAAGATTATGCTTTATATGTGGGTTACGTCATCTCCACATTCAACTCTGTAATGCCAAAAAACTACCCATATATCGTTGCTCTTGTATTCATTAAAGAGGTCAACAAGGTGAGAATTGCCTATCTTTACAGAAAAACAATACAAGGCATTCATGATGTTATTTCGCAAGACTTCGTCCCCCTTGTAATCCTGAACACGATGAATGATTTAGAAAAAATAAATTCAGGAAAGATGAAGATTGATATAAAATTTAATAATTAAAAATCCCCGATAGGCGGGGATTTATTTCGTATTATTGACTGGGATATTATCGGAATATCCTCGTCGCTACTGCGACTAAGAGAGTTAGGGTTAACGCAAACGCGGTGTTTATTGCCCCAAACCTGTGCCAAAACTTATTTATATTTCTGTACTTGGTAAGCAATCCAAGAATACAGGTGAGTAGTAATGAAACGAAGAAGTAAGTTCCGAATGCGACGTGGATGATGAAACAAGTATCCCAATTGAGTCCGCGGGTGCGGGAGACATCAAAAGTATTCACAATGACCACCAAAATGCTTCCAAGCCCGATAAAAACGCCCCGGATGACATGTGGGTTCGTGCCTTTCTTCTCGAAGAATTGCCACAGGAGGGCGATGACTACAAGCCCGGTAAGACCGAAGACGAATAGTCGCATTTCTTTCCTTTCTCTATGTAAAAAGGTTCTCAAGTAATGTAATATCATATTTAGATATGAGTCAAATGATAAATTTTGAAGAGTTCAAGAAGATTGATTTGCGAGTCGCAAAAATATTGAGCGCGGAAAGGGTAGAAAATTCCGAAAAACTTTTAAAACTTTCGGTTGATTTAGGTGAAAGAGATGAAGCAGGTTCACCTGCCGTAAGGCAGGTGATAGCCGGCGTGGGCACTAAATACGAACCGGAAAGTTTGATTGGAAAAGAAATCGTTATTGTTGCAAATCTTGAGCCTCGTATGTTGATGGGCTTAGAGAGCCAAGGTATGCTTCTTGCGGCAAACGATGATGGACCGGTACTTTTAATGCCGGAGAGAGAAGTGACGCCTGGTTCCAAGATAAGTTGAAGCAGGTTTGTTATAATAAAACTTATGAAAAAATCATATTTAATAGTCGGTTTAGTTATAGTAGTTTTGGTAGGCGGCGTATTGTGGTCGAATTCTAAAAACGAAGCCCTTGCACCGGTTGACACGAACTCGCAAGTTCAAAACGTTCAGCCGTCAGCGGCGACCGAAAACACCGTAATGGTTGTTTCTACAGATGCCGGTTACTCGCCCAATAATGTAAAAATTAAAGTCGGTGATACTGTTGTGTTTAAGAATGAAGATGCTCGCCCTGTTTGGACAGCATCCGCGATGCACCCATCCCACAAAGTTTATCCTGGTTCCGATATAGCAAAGTGTGATACCGCGGAGCAAAGCACAATATTCGACGCTTGTACGGGGATAGCTTCGGGAGCGTCTTGGTCTTTCAAATTTGATGCCGTAGGTACTTGGAAATATCATGATCACCTGAACCCATCGCATTATGGTTCAATAACCGTTGAATAAGCATGACTCGCGCTATAAAAATAATAACCTTAGTTATAGCAGGCGTAGCGGTTTTGAGCGCGATATATTTGGCCGTCTCAAAAAAACCAACTGACGAAAAAGTGGTGCCCGAAGTAAAAAAAACAATGGAAAATACTAATCAAGAAAAAGTCTTACCAGGAGGGTTAAAAGTTACCGATAATTCATTCGGTAGTGGAGAAGAAGCAATGAATGGAGATGTTGTAACCGTTAACTATCTAGGAACATTGGCGAACGGCACTAAATTTGATAGCTCTTACGACAGAGGGCAAGCGTTTTCTTTTAAACTTGGGACAAGTCAGGTTATAAAAGGATGGGACCTAGGTTTAGTTGGAATGAAAGTAGGTGGAAAAAGAACTCTCACTATTCCGCCAGAGATGGGGTACGGAAGCACGGGTGCAGGAGGGGTAATACCCCCGAACGCAACGCTTATTTTTGAAGTTGAACTCTTGGAAGTGGAGAGATAAGCCTTATTTTTATTGCTTTTCGTCATTAAAAGCTTAAGATTTATATAAATGGCAAACGATGTAGAACTCATCAAAGGGAAGCTGGATTTGGTGGAATTTTTGCGTTCTTATCTAACGCTTTCTCCAGCCGGAAAAAACTTTAAAGCAAATTGCCCCTTTCATCAGGAGAAGACGCCTTCTTTTATTATTTCCCCGGAGCGAAAGATCTGGCATTGTTTCGGATGCGGAGAAGGCGGTGACGCAATAAAATTCGTAATGAAATATGAAAACATTGAGTTCCGTGAAGCGCTTCATTTTTTGGGAGAAAAATTAGGCCTTGAGATAGCTGGCGCGAATCCCCAAGAGCAAAAACAATTCGGGATACTCCACGACATACACGACTCGGCAAGAGACTTTTATAAAACAAGTTTAGCTAAAAACCCGACTGCTCTTAGTTATCTAAAGACGAGGGGTTTGAAAAAAGAAACGATGGATGAGTTTGAGTTGGGATTTGCCCCGTTGGGTGATTCTTTAACGCTTCACCTTATAAAATCTGGATATGATGTTGCCGATATTGTAAGAGCCGGGCTTTCAAATAAAAATATCCGTGGTTTATATAAAGACAAATTTCAGGAGCGAATAGTTTTTCCAATCTCCGATCATATGGGGAAAATTGTGGCTTTTACCGGACGCATCATGCCGGGGAAAGAACGGACGGAGTCTGGCATAGATTTGCCTAAATATTTAAATTCGCCCGAGACACAGATTTTCAACAAATCAAAAATATTATACGGATTTAATAAGTCCAAAAATTCGATTGTTGAAACAAAATCCGTTTTCTTAGTTGAGGGACAGATGGATCTTTTGATGTCGTGGCAGGCGGGCATAAAAAACATTGTTGCAGTTTCTGGAACGGGCCTTACTACACAGCACTTGGAAAAATTAAGAAGGGTGGCCGACACGATAATGGTAAGTTTTGATAATGATGATGCCGGATTAACCGCTCTAGAGCGAAGCATTGATGCTTTAAATGACTTTGATTTCCACGTAAAAGCGCTGGATTTGAAAGGATATAAAGACCCAGCGGAGGCGGTGGAGAAAGATCCGGACTTCATAAAAACAGCGATAGGAGAGGCAAAGCCGGCAATGATATACCTCTTCCACAACTCTCTTGGAAAGCTCGTGAGCACAGCAACAAGTCTGAATATCGCCGAAAAGAAAAGATTAATTAAAAAATTGCTCTTGAAAGTTAAAAATGTAAAAACGGCCGTGGAACAAAATATCCTCCTCAAGGAACTTTCTAAGATATCTGGCATATCGGAAACAGCACTAGCGAGCGACTTGATGAATCTACCTGCTAAAAAAGAAGATCAAAAAGAAGAGGCGGTAGAGAAAAACGTCGCAGTGTCAGAAAGAATTGATCTTATATCAGCCAGACTACTCTCACTCGCCTATAACAACGGAGAATTCATGAAACATTTGGAGGAATGCAATGAGTGGCTCCCTACTAAATATTGCGAACTCTTAAAGAATCCCAAAGATGAAAGATCTGTCATTTTTGAGCTACAAGGAAGTTATGAGTTTGCGAGCAAAGACGTCTTGCTCTTGAAGAGTGAATTCACAGAACTTATGCGTAATTTGCAAATAGAGTCGTTAAAGAGTAGAGTGGAAAACTTACGAGAAGAAGTGAGGCTGGCGCAGGCCAAAGGCGATGAAGGCAGACTTAAAGAGACCTTAGCTAATCTGAATTTACTTGCGCAGAAGATTAATGAACTTAGGCAATAACCATGGCAAAAAAGAAAAAGAAAATAATCCGCAAGGCAAAAAAGGCGGATAAAAAAATAAAGGTTAAAAAAGTTAAACCTATTAAAAGATCCAAGAAATTCCTTGCATTGGAACAGGAATACGCCGAAACATTGGAAGACTTAATAAGGAGAGGAAAAGGACGAGGTTTTGTAACGGATGCCGAAGTACTTAACTATTTTCCTGAAATTGAAAAAAATATCCCGTTTTTGGAGCACATCTACGACCGGCTTGATAAAGAAGGTATAAAAATACACGAACCGAAATCACTCATAGGGGGCAGCCTTGAAGAGATAACAGCGAAAGAATTGGGCGACGCAACGAGAATAGAATCCGACTTACCAGATGCAGTACAAATGTATCTCAAAGAAATCGGACGCACACCACTTCTTACTTCAAAAGAAGAAAAAGAACTTGCTAAAAGAATAGAGAAAAAGGATGAATTAGCGAGAAAGAAATTAATACAAGCCAATTTGAGATTGGTTGTTTCTCTTGCAAAGCGTTATGTTAACCGAAGCCCGCATCTTAGCATCTTGGATTTAATTCAAGAAGGGAACATCGGCCTTTCGCGTGCGGTTGATAAGTTTGATTATCACAAAGGATTTAAATTCTCCACTTATGCAACTTGGTGGATAAGGCAAGCTATTACAAGAGCGCTTGCAGATTATTCCCGCACTATCAGAATCCCTGTTCATATGGTTGAGACGATTACTAAATATACACAAACAAAAAGAAAGTTGATGCAGGAGTTATCTCGCGAGCCATTGCCGGAAGAAATTGCCGCTGAGATGAGTATGGATGTAGAGAAAATAAGATATATTCAAAGGATCTCTCAAGAAGTGATCTCGCTTGAATCCCCAATATCAGACGATGATGAAGATTCAACTTTAGCTGATTTCATAAAAGACGAATCAAGTCTTAGCCCCGATCAACTGGCCTCTCAAGCTCTTTTAAGGGATCAGATAAAGGATATATTAATAGACCTTACGGAACGTGAGCAGAAAATTTTGTCTATGCGCTTCGGCTTGGAAGACAACATTACTCACACATTGGAAGAGGTGGGCAAAACGTTTGGAGTTACAAGAGAGAGAATAAGACAGATAGAGGCGAAGGCGTTAGAAAAGATAAGGCAACACTCAAAAGCGAAAAAACTGGAGGGTTATTAGGAGTGATGGCTAAATATTCTCCTTTCGCAATTGAAGGTGGCGACCTTGTGTCTCGGTTCGAGACGCGACGACGAAGGCGTGCTGAATTTCAGCACATTAAGGAGGAGCAACGAAGAAACGAGCCAAGGTCGCCCCTCCCTCGGGGGTAATGGAATTTTGACCAAATCCTGTGTTATTCGGGCTCAATGTATCAATGGTTTGATACGCCTTCGCCCTCATGCCTTGGATTTGAGACAAAATTCCTATTATCAATTGTGAAAAAGAATATTTAGACATCACCTTTATCCTGTTATAATAATAAAACCATGAAGAAAATATTGCTCTTAACGGTTGTTTTTGTGTTTTTAGTATCTACAAACCCTGTTTTTGCACAGTCAGATAATATAATTGAATCCATTCCTAAAATACTGCCGGGCAACCCGCTTTATTTTTTTAAAAATATCGGTCAGGGCTTGGAAAGGTTATTTGCAATAGGCAGAGTTAGAAGGGCAGAACTTGAAATCAGTCTTATTGGCGAGAAAGCAAGGGAAATATACGCTGTGTCCAAAAAAGATAACGCAGAAAATCTACAGAGAGCAATAGAAAATTACAACAAAAATATCCTAAGACTTAAGGATAAATTTTCTGTTTTAAAGAAAACATCCGAAAATCCCAATGTTGATAGGCTTTTGGAGAAGTTTTCTGTAGGATTGTTCAATCATCAGGAGTTGTTTGATTCTTTGGACTTGAAGGGTGAGTTGGGCGATAGGCTTGAAGACGCGAGAGATGAATTAGACCAAGTTTTTATAGAAGCTACGCAAAAATTGGATGTTCCAAAGGGTATAAAAAATAAATTAGAATCCGCTATAAACAATGGACGGGAGGAATCGTTAAAAGAATTTAAGGGACTTGTTGTGCTGAATCGTTTGGAGGGCAAGAGTTTAGAAAGTTTAAAAAAAGAACTGTCGGGTTTAAAAGATGATTTGATACTAAAATTTGAGGGACGCTTGAGAAGCGAATCGGTCTTGGAGTTATCCGAAGATTTGCAAAAAACTAATTTAATTGCTCCCGAAAAACTTCAGGCCTTGGACGAGATACGCGAAAGAACCAAAGATCAATCGCTAAAAAGTTCATTGAACTCCATCAGAGCCACTTCACTTAATTCGGACCTTGATAAGAAGAGCGCTGAAGAGACAAAACAGGTTATAGATGCTGCGATAACTGCGGTTAGAGAATTAGAATCAATGGTGAAAAACCTGAACTCCGTTTCGCAGTCAATAAAAGAAATATTAGAAAGGGCTGATTTTAATCTTGAACAAGCTCAAAAATTTCATAGTGACGGTAAATTTGGAGCGGCTTTCGGCCAAGCCACCGCAGCTCTTGCCGCTGCGAAAAATGGCTTGAGTCAGATAGAAAACAAGAGCAATAATACCAAGGATGAACTTAAGCCACTAAGAGCTGAATTTGATTCCTTGGTTAAAAGAGCAAAAGATAACGATTTTTTAAGAGAAAGTAATCCCAAACTATATTCTCTTTTTGACCAAGTGGAAAAATCCCTAATAGAATCAAAAACCGCAGAGGCGTTGAGTAATATAAAGATAACCCTTGCCGAGATTGATGTCCTTACTAAGGTGACTTCAACCGAAGAAACTAAAGTCTCTCCATAAAATGTCTTCCCAAGAAATAAGAAAATTATTTTTAGAATTTTTTAAAAAAAAGGGACACGCCATAGTGCTTTCTTCATCTTTAATTCCAGATGATCCTTCGGTCCTCTTAACGACCGCGGGAATGCAGCAGTTCAAGCGTTATTACACGGGCGAACTGAACCCGGAGAAAGACTTTGGAAGCAGGAACACGACATCTGTTCAAAAATCCTTCCGCACATCCGACATTGATGAGGTGGGGGATGATTCGCATCTAACTTTTTTTGAAATGTTGGGTAATTTTTCCTTCGGGGGATATTTTAAAAAAGAGGCTATAGAGTACGGTCATGATTTTATAACAAAGGAAATGGGCTTGAAGATTGATTATGTAAGCGTTTTTGAGGGCGATAAGGAGGTGCCAGCGGATAGCGAATCCGAAGAGATTTGGAAATCGTTGGGGGTAAAAAAAATAAAAAAGTTTGGCAGGAAGGATAATTTTTGGGGACCGACGGGTTCTGAGGGGCCATGCGGACCAACAACCGAGATTTATGTCCAGGGCGTTGAGATATGGAATATAGTTTTTAACGAATATTATCAGAATGCGGATAAAACCCTCTCGCCCTTGAAACAAAAAGGCGTGGACACAGGAATGGGTTTGGAACGATTGGCGATGGTCTCACAAGGAAAGAAAAATATTTTTGAGACGGATTTATTTGAGCCATTAATGTATAAAATAAAAGAACTCGCTCCTAATTTACCGGATAAAATTGCAAGGGTTTTTGCTGACCATGTCCGTGGGTCCGCATTTTTGATATGTGACGGACTTCTGCCTTCAAATAAAGAAGCTGGTTATATTCTAAGACGTCTTTTGAGACGAGTGCTAGCATACAAATCAGTTCACGACGTCCATGCAGATGTTTTTCCGGAATTATTGGAAATAATACATGAAAAGTATGGCAATTTTTATAAAGAATTAAAAGATACCAAAAAGATTCTTGGGGCAATGGAAGACGAAAAGTTTAAATTTGAAAAAGCTTTGAGTCAAGGACTTTTAGAGATTGAACACAATAAGATAGGTCGCATGACTGGAATATCTAGTACTGCAATTGCGTTCAAGCTTTATGAAACTTACGGCATGCCACTCGAGGTCACAATGGAAATGGCGCCAAAGGATATGACCAAGAATATAAACAAGGAAGAGTTTGAAAGAATGTTTAAGAAACATCAAGAGATCTCTCGCGCTGGTCAGGTTAAGAAATTTGGCGGACACGGACTAATTCTAAACACCGGCGAACTTAAGGCGGGGAGTGAGGAGGAGCTTAAAAAGGTAACTCGTCTTCATACCGCAACTCACTTGCTCCATCAAGCATTAAGAGATGTTTTAGGAGATTCCGTTCATCAAATGGGCTCGGACATAACAACCGAAAGAACTCGTTTTGACTTCACTTTTGGAAGAAAACTGACTAAAGAAGAAGTTGGAAAAGTAGAGGAAATAGTTAATAAGAAGGTTAAGGACGATTTGCCGGTTGCTTTCAAGGAATTACCCAAAGAAGAGGCGGAGAAAACTGGAGCTTTGCATTTTTTCAAAGAAAAATATCCTGATATGGTTAAGGTTTATTATGTTGGCAAGTCACTTAAAGATGCTTACAGTAAAGAATTCTGCGGTGGACCGCATGTTACGCATACCGGAGAAATCGGTAAAATAAAAATTGCCAAAGAAGAGGCGGTTGGTGCTGGGACAAGACGAATCAGGGCTGTAGTAGAGTAAATCATATGAAAGGCGATATAAAATATCCGAAAACAGGTATTAGTGTAATGGTCATAAAAGACGGGAAGGTTTTGCTCGGCAAACGGAAGGGTTCGCACGGAACGGGTGATTATGCTTTCACCGGCGGTAAATTAGAACAGGGAGAATCCTTTGAAGATTGCGCAAAAAGAGAGACTAGAGAAGAAGCTGGGATAGAAATTAACAATGTTCGTTTTCTACGGTTATTGAATTTTAAATTTTATGATAAGCATTTCGTTGATGTTGGCGTGGTAGCTGAATGGAAAAGTGGTGAACCCAAAGCTCTAGAACCTGAAAAATGTGAAGGTTGGGCGTGGTACGATTTGGACAATATGCCAACGCCACTGTTTAAGGGTAACGTCAGTTCTATTGAGGCATATAAAACTGGCAAAAACTACTTTGACGCATAGCCTACGTAAAAACAATGACCGAAATAATTAAAATAATTAAAAGAAGTGGTGTGGGGGTAATGCCAACGGATACGATTTACGCATTAGTAGGTTCGGCTTTATCCAAAAAGTCAGTTCTTAGAATCTATAAAACAAGAAAACGAGATTTAAAAAAGCCATTTATAGTTCTCATTGAGAATATAAAAGATCTTAAAAAATTCGGGGTTAAAACAGACGAGCGTGTTTCAAAATTCCTTAAAAATGTCTGGCCAGGTCCAGTGAGTATTATTTTGTCAGTAAAAAGTAAAAAGTTTTTTTATCTCCATCGTGGCACAAATTCAATAGCCTTCAGGATGCCTAAAGAGCTTTGGCTAAAAAAAATTTTGAGGAAGACTGGACCGCTTGTTGCTCCAAGCGCGAACATGGCCGGAAAACCGCCCGCGCAAACGATACAGGGAGCAAAAAAATACTTTGGCGAGGGAGTTGATTTTTATCTTGATGGCGGAAAGATATCAAAACAACCATCGCTCTTAATAGATGTGAAAAGATGAACCCATCTTGATATAATGTCATTAAGTGCTAATAACAAAGTTATTAAACGTTTTTTCTCATTTATTCGACAGTAAATCGGAACACTATTTTATTGTTGAAGAACTTGATAATGGAATAGAAACGACCGAGGCTAAAATTGAAAACGAGTCGAGAAAAATAACCCTGAATAAACAAGAGGCATTGGTAAGTCTCGCTGATTTGAAGAGACCCTTTGTTCCTATAAATAATCTCGTCTTGGCTCTAAGCACAAAGAACGCTACCACAATTCAGAGTTCAATAAACTTACGGCGGGCGAATAATGACGAACCGATAGGGGAGGAAAGCTTGGATTCTATGGTTTTCAAAAGTTTTTGGGAATTTTTGAATCGTTATCGGGCATTCGCCGCGAATAAAATGGGCATTTCGGATTCCGAAATAGTCTTAGCGAACATTGAGATAGTAGATATAGAACTAGATCGATACAAAGTCTTTAATCCCTTGGGTTTTAAGGGGAAAAACCTAACGCTTACCTTAAGAGGCACATTCGTACCCAGAGATATCTTGCGGGTGATGGAACGGGTTAGGGGTTGGTCAAACAACTTAGTAGTAATGGAAGGATTGAGCATCGTCTCTAAAGCTCTTCCGAATACAAAGGACTACGTTATATATCCACAAACCAAGACAACCTCTGTTTTTTCATTAGGCGAAGAGAATATGCATCACAAAGATTTTCCCTGGGGCACTTCGTTTATAGTAGAAAATATTGCTAAAAACTTATCGGTAGATTATGATGTTTCCGAGGCAATCCTGAAACGTTATGTCGTGGACGGATTTTCAAAAAAGGTTAACCGGATAGTAGAAGCAAGTATAAGGGAGTCGCTTGAAGGGCTCGCCAAAGTTCTACCACATAACTTGAGAGGAGGCGATTACCATTTCCGTTTGAATGTGGGGCAAATCAACTCGGTAAGTTTTAGAAATTGGCTGGAGAGCAAAGACTATAATATAGACATCCGCGATACGAACCCGCATAAGAATTATGATGCTACGCTCGTCTATCTTACTCAGAATTATTCCTTGCCCCATTATCAATTTTTAAACCAACTATTAAAAAGAAGATCTAAATGGTTAATAACCAATTTATGAAATTAGAAAAGAAAATATTTATTGAGAAAACGGACGATTTGGAATCCACAACGGATAGGCTAATTAACTCCCCGGCCACAACAGTAATACTTAATATTCCGAGAGACTCTGTTTTGAACACCTCCTTGGATAATTTTCATATATTAAAAAGAGAAAGCGCTACTGGTAAAAAAGAACTCATTATAGAATCCGTTGACGATAAAATATTGGAACTCGCAGGTCTTGCCGGATTAAAAGCCAGAAATCCGATATTTAGAGTGCGCGAAATGATTGTTTCTGACATATTGCCGAAACCAAAACCCGGTTTGGGAGTAATTAGAAAAGCTAGGTCCACCCCAGAGATAGTGGAAGAAGACGTTGAGGAAAAGACTATAAAAATAAAACAGTCCCTTATGCCGTCACCAGTTAGAAAACCGGTGGCCACTCTTGTCCGTGAAAGAACTGGCTCACGATTTGTGTGGATTAAAACACTTGTTGTTCTAATCCTATTTATCGGAGGCGGTTTTTTCGTATCAAATAAATATCTTTCAAAGGCGACTGTCGCAATCACCCTAAAAGAGAAGCAGAATAATTTTAATGAAAGGATTGAGGTTCTGGCCTCCGCTTCTGGTTTCTCTCTACACGAAGACAAAATAACTATTCCTGGAGAAACCTTAAAAGCCAAACTTAATTTACAAATGAGTTTTCCAGCGAGTGGAAAGGAGCAAGTCCAAGAAAAGGCGAAGGGAAAACTTACCGTTTATAATTCCTATAGTTCGGAGGTGCAATCAATAGTCGCGACCACGAGATTTGAATCCCCGGACCATAAAATATTCAGACTGGATAGCAAAGTGACAATACCTGCAGCCAAGATAGTTAATGGCAAGATAACCCCATCAAGCATAGAAGTAACAGTCACCGCCGATAAACCGGGGGTTGAGTTCAACGTTGCTCCGCAGTCTCACTGGACAATCCCGGGATTTAAAGGAACGCCCAAATATGACGGCTTTTATGGTGATTCTGGTTCGGCAATGTCTGGAGGATTTGTAGGAGAGAGAGTTGTTGCGACAAAAGATGATCTTGCGGAGGCAAGGAAAGTAGTAGCTGCCGCCTTAAATGATGCGTTGAAGAGCCAAATGACAGTTTTGGAAATGAATAAATTTAAGCTCCTTAAAGAGGCATCAGACTTCAATGTTTTGAGAGATGATGTTCAAACTTCTGCCGAGGAAGGAAAATTCGACCTTTTTATGGAAGCTGAAATGCGAAACCTTGTCTTTGATGAGGAAGTTTTAAAAAATGCGGTTGTTGAAAAAAATAAAAAGAATACTTCAGAGGACGTTGCTTTGAAAAGTCTTAATTTTGAGTACAGTAACTTAATTAAGGATACGACTAGCAGTAAAATGACATTCAATGTTATTGGTTCTGCGGTCTTCGTAGCGAACATCAACGTTGATTCTTTAAAGGCCCAACTTTTGGGACAGAGTTCACAAGATCTTAAAAATACCATCTTTTTACTGCCTGGCCTTGAACGCGCTAATATTTCCCTCTGGCCATTCTGGGTGAAATCCGTTCCTAAAGACCTGGATAACATAAACATCGAAATAAAGTAAGGCGGGACTGATGGAATTGACTTTTTTGAGATACTTTTGTAGGATTAGAGCTGGTTTTATCAACTGATGGACCCAAATAACAATAAAGGGATACGAACCGAGGGGATTATTGAAGAATCCTTGCCCGGATTGCTTTTCAGAGTAAAACTCGAGAGCGGACAAGAAATCTTGGCTCATCTCGCAGGTAAGCTTAAGATAAACCACATTAGGGTTATTCCGGGAGATAAAGTCTTGATAGAAATACCTTCCTTGAACGACAAAAGAGGAAGAATAGTAAGAAGGTTATGAAAGTACGTGCATCTGTAAAAAAAATCTGTGTAAATTGTAAAACCGTCCGTCGCAACGGACGGGTTTATGTAATATGTAAGACCCCGAAACACAAACAAAGGCAGGGTTAATTAATCACAATGCGTATCCTAGGTGTAAATATTCCAGACAACAAAAAAGTTGAAATCGCGCTTACTTATCTTTATGGAGTGGGCAAGACAAACTCGGGCATGATACTCCGAGAAACAAAGATTGATCTCAATAAACGCGCAAAGGACTTATCTGGCGAAGAGATAAGTAAAATCCAATCAGCAATAGAAAAAAAATATAAAGTTGAGGGAGAATTAAGACAAGTTATAAAACAAAATATAAATCGTTTAAAAAATATTTCATCCTACAGGGGAGTGCGTCACCAAAGGCGTTTGCCTGTAAGAGGTCAAAGGACTAAAACGAATTCTAGGACTGTAAGGGGTAATGTTAGAAAAACTGCGGGTAGCGGTAAGAGGAAGGTGGATCTTAAGTAAAAATTAAACATGGGTAAGAAAAAAGTAATAAAAAAACAAGAAGGGGAGGCGGTAAAAGAATCCAAGGGGACAGAAAATGCTGTTGCTAAAAAAGCGGTCCAGTCATCCAAGCGCAGTTATGAGAATGGACGGGTTTATATAAAATCAACCTACAACAACACCATGATTACCGTTACAGATGACAAAGGAAATGTGGTAACTTGGATGTCCGCAGGCTCGTTAGGGTTTTCCGGACCTAAAAAGGCCACACCGTTTGCAGCTTCAAAAGTAGTGGAAGCAATAGCGGAGAAGGTTGAACGTTCCGGGCCAGTAAATATAGAAATTTTCGTAAATGGCGTAGGCGGTGGCAGAGATTCGGCCGTACGAACATTAGCCGCAAAAAATTTCAACATTCTGGGCATCCGAGACATTACTCCTATACCTCACAATGGTCCCAGACCAAAAAAGGTAAGACGAGTATAACAGCAATGGCTAAATATTCTTTTTCACAATTGATAATAGGGATTTTGAATCAAATCCAAGGCGTGAGGGCGATGATGTATGATGAAGATCATACATTGAGCCCGAAGAACGAAGGATTTGGACAAAACTCCATTACCCCGCAGGGAGGGGCGACCTCGGTTCGTCTTTTCGTTACTCCTCCTCAACGTGCTGAACTTCAGCACACTTTCGTCGTCGTGCCTCAAGCCGAGACACAAGGTCGCCTCCTTCAATTGCGAAAGGAGAATATTTAGACATTGC
>JBBTYZ010000002.1:0-11480 GCA_038061595.1 Patescibacteria group bacterium
AAAAAACAAACCCCGTACTAAACAGTACGAGGCTTTTTCTTTTCTACGAGATAGGCGTCAATAATGAATCCAAGCGAAGCGACTTGTTGCACTGCGAGCCATGGGAAATCTTCTCTCCACATTAAGGCGGCACATGTGCCGTTCATTAGGAGATACCAAACATATCCAGCGGGTTTCTTTGTGGCGAGAAGATAAGTGCCGACTAGAAATCCAATCGTCACTCCAAGCTCAAGCACCTGATTCCATGTCGTAAGACCGCCGAAGTCATAAAGACTAATAGCGATTCCTACAACGGCGGCAATGCGAGCAATATAATCAAGTGATTTTGGCGTCTTGTCCTCGCCCCTAAGAGCTATG
Organism: Patescibacteria group bacterium; assembly: GCA_038061595.1. GTDB lineage: Bacteria > Patescibacteriota > Minisyncoccia > UBA6257 > GWB1-50-10 > JBBTYZ01. Next base: position 358 of record JBBTYZ010000002.1, read on the forward strand.
AGGAGCCCCAAAAACATTGCGGGCGCTCCCCCAGCTTCAACGAAGACCACCATCCAGTTTCTTTCGGGTATAAGGAGGATGATCCACGCGGGCAGGCCGATGAGATACACGAACCATGAACGAATCCGCCAGATTCGCTCCTTCTCTTTGTTATTGCTGCGTTCCGCGCGGGAGAAGAAAATCTTATTGAGGAGGTAAAAAAGCCCTCCCCAAACTTGCAGGAAGTTTTGGAGCATTCACTCCTCTGTTTTGGATGTATAAAAATACTGACCGAATTTTAATACAATCTCACTGATATTTCAAGATAAAAAAACAGAGCGCAGGATTTCTCCTACGCCCTTACTTCTGTTGGCGCACGGCTGGTGCTACGCCGTTGCCGCGACCGGCTCCTCCTCGAGGATTGCCACGAGCTCGCGAGCTTCCGCGATCTTGGCGTCGATGTCGTTCTGGGTGAACATCTCCTTCGCCCAGTCGGTCGTGAACTTCAGGCTGGCGTGGAAGCCCTCCTGCATCTTCAACACCTCGAAGCGGCTCCGGTGCCACTCCTCCGAGAGGCCGATGATGACCTGTTGAATCCAGGCGGTGCTCATCGCCTGGCTACGGTCCGCGTCACGCACGATCTGGCCGAGGAGGCCGATCTCCTCCGAAGGAGTCTTGTACGGAAACTCCGTCCATCGGATGATCGCCGCGATGTCCTCGAAGTGATCCACATCTTCCGGAGCCAGATGCTCCCGCAGGCCTTCCAACGCCCGCGCGATGTTCACGGAGTCCAGTCCTCCCTCACCCGTGTGATTGAAATCGTGGAAGAGGCCAGCGATGAGGAGATTCCGCATCTGCCGCGGCGTGAGCTTGTCGATGTAGTAGATGCACGCCTGATAGCACAGCCACATCACGTGGCAGACATACCGGAAGTTGTGATACGGATGAGTCAGGTTCTTCGCGTGGTGGAAGACGGCCCGGAAGTAACTCCGGAGGTCGCCCTCGTACAGCCCGCCATCGTTCTTCACGATAGACGGAATACTGCCGATGATTCCTATCGTCGTTTTACGGACCATAACTTGGATCCCCCGTTTTCGTTGATTGTTTGGAGACCGATTGCTGGTCTCATGTTGGGGACAATTATGATATACAAACGTGATTTTGTCAATGTAAACAAAAACCGCCCCTTTTTACGGGGACGGTTTTTGTTATCTGCAATTTACTTGCGTGATACGCCTACGGCTGACGGGCCCTTTTCGCCCTGAACAACTTCAAAAGTGACACTGTCACCTTCCTTCAGTTCATCAAAAGTTACGCCTTTCAACTCTTTCGAGTGGAAAAACAAATCCTTTGCCTCGCCTTCGCGAGAAATGAATCCGAATGCCCTATCTCTTATAAGCGTCTTAATAGTTCCATCCATGTGATTTTGCTTTTGTTATTTTTACCGAGAAACCGACTCTATTTCCCTACCCTCTTCCTCTATAGATCTTGGTAAGTATCATAGCTTATAAGGCACATTTAGTCAAATCAACTTAGTTTTTGTTCTTGAGGTGCCGCATCTCGTTATCCAAGAGGTTTATAGAGCTCTCTATTAATAAAAAGAGTAATTTTGCTGATTTATTGTAGCGGCGGAATTTTGTTTTTTTTAAAGCTCGGTACATAGGCATTACAATTGGCAGAAAGAAAGACTTAGTCCATTTTTCTCCCAGTAGCGTTAAAGCATATGCGACGCCCGTAAAATTATCGCAAAGGTCCGACAATTTTATAAGTCGCACAGCTTCTTCGTCACGCGACACCCGGCGGATATACGGACTATGATTATAATCCCCCAATGTATTTGTCATGCCGTTCACGAGTTCCAACCCCCGATGCGTAAATACTTTTATAATTTCCTTCTCTTTGGCGTTAGTATCTTCCAAAAGATCATGGCCCAAAGCAGACTTAATTATTATTTGCCTCTCTTTCGCGCTCCCCTCGCGCGTTGTATTTAAAATATAACCTAAAAGTTTCGAGACGCGTAGCAAGTGATGCCACACAGGCATATTACCTACTCGTTTTTGCCCACGGTGTTTTTGTTGTATAAAACGCAGAGCTTTTTTATAATCTTTTGTTTCTTGTGCCATTGCTTAAATAATAAAACAAAAAATAGGCGCCGCAAAACGCCTATTTTGATTACTTAAACGAAACAATTACGGAAATATTCGGTGTGAGCTTTGAGATTGCGCATGGTTGCATAGTGAGTTTCGCGTTCTCTGAAAACCGGCAACTGGGGTAGCGGTACCAGAAGCGAAAGCCACATTACGGCAGCGGTTGCGCATCTTCCGCATCCGTCCCCGCCCAAGGATGGATTTGGCCGTCTATCATGTGGTCGGCGAACGCGAGAAGTTCTGCTTGTGACAGTTGGCCGGATTCCGCACGCCGTATCTTCTCAAACAAAGTCCTATAAAAAGATTCCATTGCGAATTCAAGGTCAATCGGTTTCAGGTTGAGGCTGGTATACGAGATAGTCCAGGTGCGATATCGGTGATTCACCTTCCACGGCTTGCCTGTTTCGCCGCTCAAGCGTCCAGCCTCCGCTTCCAGTTCGGAAAAAGTTTCCTTGTAGGCATCGGGATTTTGAAGATCTTTGTTGATGATGTCGTACCACAATTCCATCATTTGCCTCATGGCTGTGGGATCCGACGGTTGATTTTGCCCCCTATCCCATGCGTTGGTGATAAGGAACAGGGTGTTTTCCTCAACCTGCCTTCTTAAATCTTCCCCTGATTTGAGCAAGGGTTTCTTTGAACTACTTGAGCTTGTATCGGAGATGCCTTTGGCGGTCCTACTTCTGCGAGTCAGGTTTTCTTTGAATATGTCTGCAAACTCCATGAACTTCAGTCCGCGTAGGGCAAATGAGGCTCTTTTAGTCACTTGATGTTTCCTCCCGGTTTATCAAAAATACTGTGCGAATCTTAATACAATCTCTCTAAAATTTCAAGTTTATGTAAAAAAAAATAAGCCCTCGGCGCAGTCCGTAAATTCACGGATGTGCCAAGGGCTTGATGCCGATCCAATTACTGCAGGTCGGGCTTTCGAAGCGTGGATTATCATGATAGAAATCGATGACCGGCATTCCACTTTCAAAGTCGCCCACATGCACTCGTTGCCCCTTCAGAGTCTTCGTGAAACAGCGGGCAAATGTGCTATGGAAAAGGCGGACGCCTGTTTTCAAGGAGTGAGCGAGAGTGGCATAGAAAAATACTCTTGCGGTTGGAACTTCTTCGTTCGGAGAAAGGGTCAGTTTTTGATCTTCCCAGCCTTTATTCAAAGAAGTTCTCATTGCTTCCTTTCGAATAAGTCGCCAGCAGGCAAAACCCACATCTCTCGCGAACGGCTCATTCTCGTACCAACGGCTCTTGCGATACTCTTCAGGGCCGGTGTGGTGACGCGTGTCCACAACCCTGCGGACCTCTACGATTGAGAGCGGAAAAACAGCGACCAGGATGTGCGTTCCCTTGCACTCTTCGAGAACGGGTTTCGAGAATGGAATCTTGACCAAAGCTTTCAAGTCTTCTCCCTGCGGTTCCAACCTGAAGTGTTTGACGGCTTCTTCAATTCCGAAAAAGTTGCGTCCCATTATCTCGCGGGCGCGCATTTGACCTTGAGTTGATCCGAAAAGTGCGGCTGTCCTCGTTGCTACGGCTGAGTTGCCGGTCATTGATTTTCCTGTCTTAGATGTGAGAGAACTGCCCCTACAATAATAGAATTGTGAGGCGACGTCAATGTAAAGGCCAAGTTTTTACCTGTGTCCGTAAGAACGTCTTCCGAAGCGTGAGCTTCTGTTCCCACCGGAACGGGATGAATTTCCGCTAGGGCGGAATGAGCCTCCCGATCGGCGTGGAGTGAAATTTCTCTCCGGTCTTTCGCTTGTCTTCAGCAACATAGAAGGCGGGGGTAATTCCGGAATTTTTGATACTGGCAAAACTTTTTGTATCAGTTTCTCAATTTGTCTTACGTCCCCTCTTTGATCTGGGCGAGAGAAAGATATTGCGTGTCCGCCTGCGCCGGCGCGCGCCGTTCTACCTATGCGATGCACATAGTCTTCGGCATTTTGCGGTAAGTCATAATTCAAAACAAGTTCAATATTTGTAACATCTATTCCACGTGCCGCGATATCAGTTGCCACAAGAACTCTAAATCTTCCTGTTTTAAAACCTTGCAATGCTTCTTGCCTTTGTTTTAATGAGCGGTTGGAATGAATTTCTGAAGCTGCGTGTCCCAATGCACGCAAGTGTGAGGCAATTCTTTTAGCGCTGAATTTAGTGCGGGCGAAAACCAAAACCGAGCCTTTATATTCCTGAAGTAATTTTTCCAAAAGCCGAGGCTTGTCCGGTTGGGTTACGAAAAATAATTCTTGGGTGACATCTTTGACCGTTGTCCCTGATCGAGCTATTTCAACTCTTATAGGGAGCTTGAGATAGGTTTTGGCGATGCTCACAATTTCTTCTGGCATTGTGGCTGAGAAAAGCATGGTCTGTCTTTCTTTTGGTAGGACAAAAAGAATTTTCTTTAACTGTGGGGCAAAACCCATATCAAGCATGCGATCGGCCTCATCCAGCACGAGCGCGCTTACGTTTTTTAAAGAAATAGTTTTCTGCTCCATGTGGTCAATAATTCTCCCTGGGGTACCGATAATAATTTGAGGATTGCGGCGCAGATCTTTAATTTGCCTAAAGATAGACTCTCCACCAATGAGCGTTGCTGTTCTCAAATTAAGTGATACGCCCACTTTGCGAAGAGTTTCTTCTATTTGTTGAGCAAGTTCACGCGTTGGCGCAATCACAAGAGCCAGGCCTTTGCCTTGCATCATGTGTTGGATTAAAGGAATGCCGAAAGCGAGAGTCTTTCCCGTTCCGGTCTGCGCAATGCCCATTAAATCCTTGCCTTCAATTGCTATTGGGATTGATTGTACCTGGATTGGAGTCGGCTCTACAAAACCCATCTTTGTGATGATTTCTAGTATTCCGGGAGCAATTCCCAGTCCGTAGAATCCCTTATCATTTGTCATTGGGCTATCTTAGCACAGACAATTGAAATAAGCGAGTTTTTGTGTTATAATTCGTGTCTTATGTTGATAGATGATGTAAAAATAAGGATTAAAGCCGGAAATGGCGGAAAAGGCGCCGTAGCTTTTAATCACAACATGATGAGCTTGGGTCCAACGGGTGGAACGGGTGGTAATGGTGCGAGCGTTTTTGCTATGGGCGTTTCCGACCTAAGTGCGCTTAACCAATTCAAATATAAAAAGATTGTTCAGGGTGAAGACGGACATGACGGTAGAAAACAATTCATGGACGGTAATGATGGTGAAAATCTAACTTTCAAAGTTCCGGTTGGCACTGTAATCACTAATCTTGAAAGTAAGGCCAAGACGGAGATAACTAAAATCGGAGAACGAGTGCTTCTTGGACGCGGAGGCAGGGGCGGTAAGGGAAATTTTCATTTCAGATCTTCCAAGAACACATCTCCTAAAGAATTCCAGCCAGGACTACCGGGAGATGACTTAGAGTTCCAACTGGAATTGAAGCTCATTGCCGATATTGGTTTTGTCGGTCTCCCAAACGTTGGAAAATCCAGTTTGTTAAACGAACTTACTAACGCAAAAAGCAAAGTAGCCAATTACTCTTTCACTACACTTGAGCCAAATCTGGGTGTTTATTACGAGTTGATACTCGCCGATATTCCCGGACTTATAGAGAACTCATCTTCGGGGAAGGGATTGGGAATAAAATTTCTTCGACACATAGAACGTACCCGTATTTTGTTCCATTTCATCTCCGCCGAGTCGCTTCATTCTCAGAAAGACTATGAAGTTATTAGGAGAGAGCTTGGCACCTTTAACAAAGATCTTTTGAAGAAGACAGAGTATTTATTTTTAACAAAAAGCGATATCTTAAGAGAGGAGGCTTGCAAGGAGAAATTAAAAATACTCAAAAAAATAAATCCTAAAGCAATTGCGATTTCCGTGTACGATTTGGATAGCATTAAGAAAGTGCAAAAGATATTAAATAAGATAAAAGCTGAAAAATAATATGTCTCAAAACGAAGTCATCTTACGCTTTAATAAGGTTTCATTTGAATATGGCCACAACAATCCCATCTTAACGGAGGCTGATTTTTCCGTGCGCCGTGGCTCCAAAATAACGCTGATGGGCCAGAATGGAGCCGGCAAGAGCACTATATTCCAGCTTGTGATGGGTGATATGAAACCGGAATCAGGAAGCATAAGCATCAATGAGGATATGACGATAGCGACCGCAAAGCAGGTTATCTCTCCGGAGCAGATGAATCTTACGGTTAGAGAATTTTTTGAATCCGTTTTTTCTAAAAAAGTTTATGACATAGAGCCGCGGATAGATAAAATACTTAAAGTCGTTCATCTTTCGGCTCCTCAAGACAGGGTTTTAAAAACATTTTCGGGCGGTCAGAGAGCTCGACTGCTTTTGGCCCAAGCCTTAATACAAGATCCGGATATTCTGTTACTGGACGAGCCGACCAATAATTTAGACAAGGCCGGTATCGCTCACCTCACGAAGTTTCTTATCGAATATAAGAAAACATGCATAGTTATCTCACACGATTCCGATTTCCTTAATGCTTTCACCCAGGGTGTTTTGTATTTAGATATATTTGGTCATAAGGTTGAGCAATACGACGGGAACTATTTTGATGTTGTCTCAGAGATTAAAAAACGTTTGGAGCGTGAACGGATGAAAAATTCTAGGCTTCAACAGGATATTGAACATCGCAAAGAACAAGCAAACTTTTTCGCACAAAAAGGCGGACACATGCGTGATGTTGCCCGGAAGATGAGAGAAAAAATAGAAGAGTTGGAAGGAGATGTGGTAGAGGTGCGCCGAGAAGACAAAACCATCCGCAATTTCTTTATCCCCTGTCAGGAAGATATTAGCGGCAAAATTTTAGAGCTCAAATCCGTGAGCGTTATAAAGAGCCATAAACCGATAGAGAAAAAGGTTGATGTCGTTCTTAAGCGCAAAGAGAGGCTGTTGCTCACTGGTCCGAACGGGATTGGTAAAACAACATTGTTGGAGAAACTTGCCACAGGGCACGCCAAAGGCGAACACGTTACCGCGGGAATTCGTATTGGTTATTACCGCCAGGATTTTTCAACACTGGATTTCAATTCAACGGTTTATAAAGCTCTTTCTGATGCAGCCGTAAACGGTGGTATCGATAGCGAAATCAGATCACAAGCCGCCGGATTTTTAATAGATGCCGAAATGTTGAAAACAAAAATTGGTTCTTTGTCTGAAGGACAGAAAGGGTTGGTTGCTTTTGCGGCACTTGTGCTCCAACGCCCTGGACTTCTGATATTGGACGAGCCCACCAACCATATAAATTTCCGGCACATCCCGATAATCGCCCAAGCTTTGGACAAGTATGAGGGAGCAATGATATTAGTTAGCCACGTTCCTGACTTTGTTAAACAAATAAAGATTGATCAAACACTTGATCTTGAAGCGCTCTAAATATGAATTCATTTTTAATTACATTACAACATTTTGCTCGTGGGGTTTGGCACGCGGGGAAGGACCCTGAATTTCGCACGCTTTTCCTACTCCTAATTGTGCTACTCGTTTCGGGAACATTGTTTTATCACAGCGTAGAAAATATGCGATGGATAGATGCGCTGTATTTTAGTGTTACGACCGTTACAACCGTAGGTTATGGCGATTTAGCGGTTCAGACTGATATGGAGAAAATATTCACAATGTTATATATTATATTTGGCATTGGAATCATGTTCGGATTCATTGAAGTTATTGCAGAACATGCGCAACGAGCTCGTGGTTCCTCGGTCAATGAGATATTGCGGCGTCGTAACGAGGAATAAAAACAAAAATCCGCCTTTTGGGCGGTTTTTTTATTTATGCGTCTATCTGTATGTGGAGTCCCTGATTGTCTCGCAGTAGTCTTACTTTATTGAAATCAGAATTTAGTAGAGACTCTACTTGCAGAATGACTTGTCTCAGTGTGATTTTTGCGAAAAGAGATGCGAGAGTAACAGTTGATTCGCCGGGAGTTCTTGTTGTTCTGTAGAACCTTTGCGGCTGTATTTTGGCGATAACGAGTTCGTCCCACTCGTGTTCGTGGTTTGGTTGAGGGAAGTAGATATCGTCAAACGAAGTAATCTGGAATTCATTTTGCACCAAAGCGATAATGTCGGCCAGGCTGTATTCGCTGTCTTTAACGACGAGATGGCCTTCCCGGTCTCTCTTCAGCTCTGCGATGTGTGGCATTTTTCTCTCAAGATGATATATAAAAATCTGGCTGTATTCTAATATTGTTTTAAGAAGCGAGCAATACCCCCTTCCCTATTTTGGAAATATCAATATAATTCACTTTAGTTATTCTTAGAGACTTAGTTTGAACGAGGGAAAGCGAATTCATGTCCACTCCCGATATTGAGGTGGATGCTAATCGACTTCTCAAGAAGGTTCGTAGGGCAAGAGGAGCTCCGGGAAAGAAGAGACCTATTCTTGTGGAGGTTTGCGGAACAAGCAAATCTGGCAAATCAACCATCCGAGAGATGCTCTATACTTTCTTCCGCAGGGCTGGATTTTCGGTTCATACTCTTCCCGAAGCTGCAGGAACAATCGAGGTAGGAAGAAAGAATCAGTATTTTTACACTCTCCGTGCGGGTGCGTATAACCTTTCAAACCTTCTTGATAGAGCGGAAGATCCGCGATATGACATTGTGATATTTGAACGGTCTATTTTTGACCATCTTTGCTGGTGGACATTAATCCACAAAGAAGGATTGATTGACGACAAGACCCTGCTAAAAATGCAGGCTTTCTATTCCCAACCCGGAATTACCGATTTACTTGATGCGGTTGTGTTCTTGACCTGCGATCCAGAAACAGCTTTGAAGCGAGAGCCAACGCTTGTACAGAAGACGGGCGCGAGAATGAATCCCAAAACGCAATTGGTTCTCACAGAGGCATTCATGGAAACCGCAAGGGTATTCGGGCCTAGTTTCAAAACCTTCCGTCATTTTGATAATTCTGGAGACGACCACGTAGAGCGGCATCCGGTGAGGTCGCTCGATTCTTAATAGAAACCTTGAGTCGATGAATTAGTTTCAACTGCCCCCGTCGGGCAGTTTTAGTTTGCAGTTTTTGGTATAATTAATCTATGAAACATTATATTTGCACAGGAGGGTGCGAGGGGGTGTCTCCAGAGAAGGGCGTGTGCCAAGCGCCTGACTGCCCAAAAAATGGCCAGCCGCTTGAGGAATGCAATTGTGCTGACGGCACGCATGGTAGCTCGGAGGATAATACGGAAAAGGAAGAAGAATAAAAAGTCACAAAAACAACCCGAATTACTCGGGTTGTTTTTGTTATTAGGGGGTATTGACAAAAATCACTAATATACTGTATAATTCCGGACAGCATGCAGCCATTTTCGGCTGTGTTTGACAACTCACCAGGAGGAACCCGTGTTTTTCTTGAGGCTTGTGGAGTACACCGTCATCGCCATCGTCGTTCTCTTTGGAATCACGCAGGTGCTCGTTCCTTTCTTCAAGGACCAGCCTCTGTTTCCGATTCTCCGGAAGAGCGACGTAACGGCCGCCAAGGCGCGACTCGCTGAGGCGGAGGAAGATCTCGAGGTCGCGCATATCGACCGCGAGGCAGACCGCACCACGAAAAGGGTCGACAAAGTTCGTCCGTCGGCTCCGCAGTCGTAGTACGCGGTAAGGCAGCAAAAAAACAGCAAGGCAACGCAGGTCTGTTCGTCCACGAAGTACGATCACAACTCACAGCAAGCGAGGAAACATGCAGGACAGTCTCGATGGTTTCGACTCCCGCAAGGCGTGGAAGCTCGGAATCGCAGGAGTGCTCATGGTCGTCGCCCTTTCCCTCGTCGGGAAGGTGGTGGAAACCAATGACGCGAAGGACGTGATGGTCGTGCAGGCGCCGGTCTCCGGCAACTTCTCCTTCTACACGACGGCGGGTTTGAAGGGGCAGTGGTTCGGATCGACGACGAGTTACCCGAAGCGGGATATCTACCGTTTCAGCCTTCCGGTTCGTTTCAACGACGCCGGCCACGGCACGATGTGGGGCTCGATTCAGTACGAGATTCCCCTCACCGATTCCCTTCTCCGCTCCCTTCATGTGAAGTTCGGGAGTCGGGAGGCGATTCAGCAGCAGATAGTCCAGACGGTCGTGAACAAGTCGATCTACTTAACCGGCACGCTCATGTCGTCCAAGGAGTCCTATGCCGAGCGCCGCAACGACCTCATTCGGTACGTGGAGGACCAGGTGCAGAACGGCGTGTATCGGACGAAGACGCGCGAACAGCGTATGATCGATCAGATCAGCGGCGCCGAGAAAACGGCGGCGGTCGTCGAGATCGTGAATGGTCCAGACGGTACGCCGCAGAGGCAGGAGATTTCGGTGCTGAACAGTTTCGGTATCGTGACATCCAACTTCTCGATTGACTCCCTCCCCTACGACAACGAAGTCGAGGGACAGATCAAGCAGCAGCAGAAGCTTGCCATGGATATTCAGACGTCAATCGCCGAGTCTCGGCAAGCCGAGCAGCGCGCTATCACGGCGAAGAAGAACGGCGAGGCAGACGCTGCGAAGGCCAAGTGGGATCAGGAAATCATCAAGGCCAAGGAAGTCACGGCGGCGCAGCAACGGCTCGCGGTCGCGACGCTCGACGCGCAGGCAGCCGAGCAGAAGAAGCGCAAGGACATCCTGGAAGGTCAGGGTGAAGCCGAGAAGCGCCGGCTCATCTATGCGTCAGACGGTGCGCTCGCCCAGAAACTCGAAGCGTGGGTCAAGGTCAACACGACTTACGCGGAGAATTTCTCGAAGTATCAGGGCGCCTGGACGCCGGGTGTCGTGATGGGTGGGAACGGTAGCAACTCCACTCGATCCGGTTCCGGCGCGATGGACTTCATGGATCTCCTGACCGTGAAGACGGCTCGCGACCTCTCGCTCGATTTGGGCCAGTCGCGCGCGAAGCCGTAGCACAAGCAGTAATCAGTACAGGCAGGACAACGCCGGGGAAAAAATCCCCCGGCGTTTTGCTTTTTATAAAACAAAAGACCCGCTCAATGAGCGGGTAAA
>JBBTYZ010000002.1:11580-46660 GCA_038061595.1 Patescibacteria group bacterium
AGCGCAAGCGGGCTCAATACCGGAATCTGTTTCATTCTCATCGCCGGTTCCAAAAGATCCTGGTATGGGAAGCCGCGGGTTTTGAGATCTGCAATCGCTTCCACAACCATCTGTAGAGCAAGATCAATTGTTATCTCTTTGCTTGAAGAGTCAAAAACGCGGATACCCCACATTGCTTCAAGTTCATCTATCTTCTCGGAGTGCGCCGTAATTGGTTCGAAGTTTTTCAAACCGAAGTGACTAATCGCTCCCTCGAGATTGTATTTTCTGATGATGCGCCACTGGAGGAACATCGAGAACAACACCTCTCGCACGCCGCCAGTGCTGTATTGCCATCCATCAAACACGAAGTGTTGACCAGCTAGTTCGCCGATCACCCGATACCAGAGCGCCATGTATGCGTCGTCAGTCCACTTCCAGGGCTTTGCATCGAATACTGACGGTGCTATGAAGATACGATCCTGTTTTTTGCCCAAAGAATCAGCGAAAGCGATACCTTCTCTCACGTTTGGCTGGATTACGAGTTCAAATAGGGCTTTTGGTCCAAGTTTCAGCGCGAGTTCTTCGCGTGTTCTCACGCCGTTTGCGCCAAGAACATCATAGAAACGTTTGCCTGTTGTGATCGGCATTCCGACATATGAGATATGACTTCTGCGGTTTCCTCTGAACGAACGATATGCGCCCAAGGTGACACCAACATCTACGAGTTCTTTTTCCGTGAGACGAGCGTATTCTGCACCAATTCCTTCCAAAAGTTGTTGTCCTTTCAAGGTATTTCTCCTTTCTTTCAATGCCAAAAAACTTAAATCATTCTAAATAAACTACCTAAAAATTGCAAACAAACAAAAACCCGCCTTGCGGCGGATTTTGTAGTAAGTCATAAGCCGGATTCTGTCTTTGCGATAATTTATCTGGGATCTGAATTGCTTCAAACCTCGAGCGGCACTCTCTGATTTTATTCAGAGCTCGGCCTTGCACCCAGGTAAGGATTTAGCCGTTTCATTTCTGTTTTCTTATCTCTATCACAGAACTAGACCGTTTAGCTTGAGATTAGGTCTTCCTTTAGCTTTCGCTTCAGGACGTTTCTGCTCGCACCTCTATTCTCACGAACGACGGGCGTTACCCGCTACCTTGCTCTCCGATGAACATCGGAGGAGTGTCCGGACTTTCCTCTATTGTTGTTAAACAACAGCTATCACTTGACTTACTCCCGTCACTATACCACAGATAATATTAAAAATCAACATGCCTCAAAATCTATGCGTACGCACTAATTTTGAGGCTAGCTTAAAGAAGCGTATCAAGCGCTCTATTAACCAACCCATCCGTCTCTTTATTTTTTTAACGAGAAATCAATACGAACTCAACATTCATAAAAAACAATGCTGTGCAATTTTAGTTTTACTGCGAATTATACCCTACTAATTTCCCAACCACCACACCGATTACAATGGCGAGTCCTCCAATAATAAGCATTCTTAAGCCATCTTTTAGAGTATTAACTTTAGAAAATCGGCCGCTTCCAATGCCCAAAAAGAAAAGAGTTACGAGTGAAATCGGGATGGATATAAAAATGGCTTTGTTACCGCCGACAAAAAAGTATGGGAAAAGAGGAATGAATCCGGCTACGAGATAGGATATAAGCATTACAAAAGCACTTTTGGCTGACTTTCTAAAGTTTGTCTCGTGTTGGAGAACATATTCTTCGGCTGACCATTCCGAAAGAAAACTTCCTACACCCATAGAAAATCCCTCAACAAATATTAGTATCACTCCCGTGATAATAACATCGGTCCGACTAACCCCAGCAAATACAATCCCTGAGAGCAAACCGACTGTAGAAACCAGACTGTCTTCAACCCCGAAGACAAAATTCCTGATAAAAGAGTCGTCTCTCGGCAAGTGTTTCATAATAATGTGTCCAATGCTCTATTAACCAATTTATCCGCCTCCTTATTTTTTTCTCTTGGTATCAAAACAAAATCAACGCTCTTGAATTCCTGCCTCGCGTTCCAAACGTCTATAAATAACGGCTTTAATGTTTCTTCCTTTACCTGATACTCGCCTTTTATTTGATTCACGATAAGTTCACTATCGGAACGGACCTCAACTTCAGTTTTTTTGGCCTTATCCCCGCCTAAAAGAGATTTAGCTTTTTTCAAAGCAAAAATCACAGCTTTGTATTCGGCAACATTATTCGTGGCAGTTCCTATCGCTTCGAAATAATTCTTATCTCCTACTACGGCGCCTATGGCCGCAGGACCGGGATTTCCTCTCGCCCCGCCGTCCGTGTAAATAATCAACTGGTCCTCCTTTTTCATGACTTATTAATTTTATGCCATTCCCAAGCCGACTTGATAATAGTTTCCAGGTCCGAATATTTCGGCTCGAATCCCAAATCCTTTTTTATTAAAGTCGGATCTGCTACCAAGGCACTTGCGTCCCCGTGTCTTCTTTTTTGTGTTTCCAGATTTATCTTGAGACCGCTTACTTTTTCTATCATATTAATCACTTCCTTATTGGAAGTGCCTTCTCCGGTGCCGACATTGTAGAAAAATCCCCCTCCGCCATTTTTAAGTTTTGAAATAGCGAGCATGTGGGCTTCAACCAGATCAAGCACATGAATGTAATCTCTAACACATGTTCCGTCTTTGGTATCATAATCGTCTCCATGCAAACTAAACTCTGTCTTGCTAAGCAATGCATTTATGGCATTAGGAATAATGTGGGTTTCTGGGCTATGCTCCTCGCCCATTTTCCCATCCATCGAAGCTCCGCAAGCATTGAAATATCGGAGGCACACGAAATTTAAACCATATATTTTTCTATACCACGCAATCATTTTTTCTATTATTAATTTACTTTCCCCATATGGGTTTGTGGGGTTTTTGGGGTGATCTTCTTTTATTGGAGTTTCAATAGGGTCTCCATAAACTCCGGCCGATGAAGAGAAGATAAGATTATTGACCCCATGCTTTGCCATGCTTTCAAGTATATTAAGGGACGTATTTACATTATTTTCAAAATAAATATGTGGTTTGGACATTGATTCTGTCATTGAGATATACCCAGCAAAATGTACGACAAAATTAGGTTTATGCTCGACAAAAACTTGGTCAACGAATTTTTTATCTTTCAAATCCCCGTTGATGAACCCCGCTCTCGAATCCATCGGGTTTTTATGTTGTTCTATCGACGAAGAATCTATGATAACAACTTCATAACCCTTATTTATTGCCGATTTGACGAAGAAACTTCCTATATACCCCGCCCCCCCCGTAACGATAATCTTCAAAGCATTATTATCTTTCATAACTTTTCCTTATCATTTTCCAAGGTAGTTTTTTGTCCGCCTTTATCGCAAAACCAGCAGAGCCGGCATGGCCTCCGCCACCATATTTTCCAGCAAGTTTTGCTACATCAACTTTTCCATTAGATCTTAAAGAAAAAGTTATTTTTCCGTTTCTTCTTCGCCATACTATTCCCATTGGAGGCAATTTTTCATAAAGATAATGACCGATGTCCGACTCTAAAACAGGAGAATTAACAGCAAGAGTTTTTATTCCTTCAAATCTTACCACCTCGGCATTTTGAGCTATTTGCCGGACCATATTTTTTTGGAAATTAAGCACAAAAGCACCTCTTCTCACCAGATCCCTTCGGGTTATTGGATTCTCTATTTCTCTTGCTAAATTGTTCCAGCTTTTAAATTCAAAATCGCTTGAATCAATGCCAGCGAATATAGCCTTTGTATTTGGCAATTTAAATCTCCACAGATCTTCGTCCTCGGCATGTAGAAGTATCTTTGGAATTCTTTTTCCGGGATGAAAATACTTCCACGCCAAAACTGCTCCGGAATGGTTTAGGTCGAATACATATTCAGGCGCGGTCTTAATATCCTTTTCGGAACTTGAATGATGGTCAATTACCATCACCTTTTTGTTTTCTTTAAGGAGTTTTTTTAAGTTCTCTGGCGAGAAGCTGTTGTCCAGCATATAAACCGTTTTGTTTTTTATTGGCCATGGCGGAACCTCGCGGGGATCAAGCGGAATATATTCGGCGCGTTTGCCGAACTTTTTCCATGCTGCCCAGGCGGCTCCGAACCCGTCAGTGCAGTTTTTATGGTAAAAAACTAAAATATTCTTTTTCGGAACCCGCGTTGCCTTTCTTTTTTTAATTAATCTAGGCATTGCATTATTTCAAAGCATCAATTCCCGGCAGTTTTTTACCAGACAGATAATCCAGCATTGCCCCACCGCCCGTTGATACAAACTTTATTTTTTTAATAAGACCTAATTTGGTGAAAACGGCAGTGGTTTCTCCTCCGCCCACAACCGTAAAAGCCCTTGTTTTTGCTATTGCTTTCGCTATTTCAAAAGAGCCGTGTTCAAATCTTTTTTGCTCAAAGACTCCCATGGGTCCGTTATAAATTATCGTTTTTGATCTCTGTATTATTTTCACAAACTCTTTTACAGATTTGCCGCCTATATCTAAGATTTTGCCTTCATAGATCTTGAAGTCTGTGGGCAACACTATTTTTGGAGATTTTAAATATCTTTTAATTAATGGGATTACTTTTTTATTAACCACCGATTTACCGATCGGATGTTTTTTTGCCATAAGGAAGGTATTGGCCGGCCCACCGCCCAATAAAATATGCTCTGCTTTTTCCCAAAAATATTTTATGACTCCTATTTTGTCTTCAATTTTTGCGCCCCCCAATATCAGAGTTAGCGGTTTTTTAAACTTCCTCATAACCTGATCTAGGTTTTTAATTTCCCGTTCCATGAGCAATCCGGCATATGCAGGCAACTCCCTTGTTATAGCCGTTACAGAGCTGTTTGTGCGGTGGCAAACAGCAAAGGCGTCATTAACATAGAAGTCGCCTAATAGGGCCAATTTCTGCCCTAAAATAGGGTTATTTGCCCCTTCTCCTGGGAGGAAGCGTAGGTTTTCGAGGAGCCAAATCCTGTCTTTTGCGGAGCTGTTTTTTAGTTGCCATTCGAGCGCCGAAAAATTAAAATGAGGAATAAACCTTATCGGACGACCGAGCTTTTTCTCGATAATTTCCGCGAACGGTTTTAAGGATAAACTTCTATCTTCCCCAGTAGGCCGGCCGCGGTGGCTTAATAAAATGATACGGATATGGTTTTTTAGGAGGAGTTTTATTGTGGGGATGATGGCCAGTATCCTATAGGAGTCTTCAACTTCCGTGGGTTCAATGTTGAGGTCAATCCTAAGTAGACAAGTTTTACCCGCCCATTTCGTTAGGTTTAATCGACTAAGATAACGCATTTCACTACATTATAAATCAAAATGGACAATTTTAAAAATATCGTGGTATTGGGTGGCGGCTTTGGCGGTTTGGGCGTTGTCCTTAAACTTGCGAAAGAAATCAAAAAACTCGGTCTTAAGGAATATAAGATCACGCTTATAGACCGTTATGACCATCACACCTTCACCCCACTTCTATACGAAATTGCTACAACCTCAAAAGAGACAGCAGATTATTCAGAATTAAAATCTTTGGTGTCTTATCCTTTCTCGGAAATCCTTGCAGGTCATGACATAACCATTTTAAAAGAAGAAGTTCTGCATATTGATGTGAGCGATATGAAGGTTCATCTTAAGAATAATAAATTGCCTTTTGATTATTTGGTTTTAGCATTGGGTTCAGAGACGAATTATTTCAATATTCCTGGATTAAAAGAGCACTCTTTTGCTTTGAAGAGTTTTGATAACGCAATCGCTATTCGCGATGCGTTATGGTTTGCATCAGAATCCGACAAGATGATTAAAGTGGTTATTGGGGGCGGCGGGTCAACTGGAGTTGAGCTTGCCGCTGAAATCAAAGAGTTGTTTTGCAAAGTGGTTGAGGAAGAAAAGAGATGTCGGGTCAATGTGCAAATTATTGAAGCTGCCCCCACTCTATTGCCGATGTTTGGCGAATCAATTAGAGATCGTGTTCTGTCCCGAATAAATGAACTGGGCATCGGAGCCCTCTGTAACGAGCGGATTAAAAAAGTCGAAGAAAAAAAGATAATTTTGGATAGTGGGAAAATAATAAATTACGATATTTTAGTGTGGACCGGAGGTATAAAAGCCTCGTCTCTTACTGAAAAAATGCCTATGGAAAAAGAAGAAAAGGGCAGGGTTAAAATTGTGGGAGATTTGGAGTGTTTGCCGGAGGGCGCAGACTTAAAGGTTATCGGCCGGGTTTATGCCTTGGGTGACATCACTTGTGTGATTAACTCTGAAACTGGAAAACCGATGCCCGCTGTCGCGAGAGTTGCGATAGACGAGGGCGAGATTGTTTCTCGGAATATAATAGAGAGGATTAAAGAAGAAAAAGGCTTAATTCTTAAGGCGAAAAAAAGTTTTTATGAACCCCCCAGAGAATATCCTTATATAATTCCCACTGGAGGAAAATCTGCCGTAGCCAAGGTTGGGTCACTTATTATTTCTGGTTTCTTGGGCTGGGTTCTTAAGGGTCTAGTGGAACTTAATTATTTGGTATCAATAATGCCGCCATGGAAAGCATTAACCTTGTGGTTCAAGGGATTAAAAATATTCATTAAAAATGATAACTTGGGTTAATGGCAAATAATCATAGACGAGAAGTAATTCAAGATATTGGGATAATTTTCATAAGCGTTGTTGTAGCGATAATACTTGTGGAGACGGAAGTCATTGTAAAAATATTAAGATATTCAGGAAAATTAGAACTTCTTGGAAGTTTTGTGGCAGGAATGTTTTTTACCACGGTATTTACTACCGCCCCGGCCATTGTTACTTTGGGCGAGATCGCTAGAGAAAACTCAATATGGTCTACGGCTATTCTGGGAGCAACCGGAGCCGTTCTCGGCGATTTAATTATTTTTAGATTCGTCAGAGACAGACTCTCTACTCATCTTATTGAGTTAGTCCAGCATCAGGGTTTGGGAAAAAGATTTAAGGCCTTACTAAGGTTGAAGTATTTCAGATGGTTCACTTTTTTGCTTGGTGGTTTAATAATCGCTTCCCCACTTCCAGACGAATTAGGAATATCTCTTTTGGGTTTTTCAAAAATGAGAGTTTTGCTCTTTATTCCCCTGTCGTTAGTTTTCAACTTTATCGGTATTTTATTCATAGGGCTGGTTGCTAAAACATTATGACTATCGGCAGATTATCAATAGAGGTTCAAAAACTTCCTTTCTGGGCATCGTCTGTTCCCGAAGTTTTGAATTCTCTGCGAACCGATATGCAGGGAGGTATTTCGGAAGAGGAGGCAGAAGAACGGTTGCGAGTTTTTGGTCCGAACATCATTAATAAATCTCGGAGAGCCCCAGGCTTTTTTATTTTCTTAAATCAATTTAAAAATCCGCTAATTTTAATTTTGATATTCGCGGGGGGCATCACTCTTTTTATATCTCATTATCGTGATGCAATTTTTATACTTGCTGCGGTCGTAGTAAATACTATTTTGGGATTTTATCAGGAATATAAAGCGGAGAAGGCGCTTGCAGAACTCAAGACATATCTTAAACAAAGATCACGAGTTATACGCGGTGGCGTAGAACAAGAGATTGAGGCGGCAAACCTGGTGCCCGGAGACATAGTTCGACTAATGCAGGGTGATCGTGTTCCTGCCGACGGACGACTCGTTTTTGTAAACGATTTTCAAATTGACGAAGCGATTCTAACTGGCGAATCCCTGCCAGTTTCGAAGTCGATTGATCCGGTGAGTAACGATTCTGTTCTTGGAGACCAATTCCCAATGGTTTTCGCTGGGACGCTTGTCACTCAAGGAGTCGGTACAGCGATAATATGTCGTACCGATTCTTACACCGAATTGGGAAAAATTGCTTCTTTGGTGGCAGATTCGCGACGGGAAGAAACTCCGTTACAAACAGCAATAAAACGTTTGAGTGTGCGGGCCGGAATTTTTTTGGGCGCTCTTACGATGGTTGTTTTCGTAATTGGAGTTGCACTTGGGCATTCTCGGCTTGAAATGTTTCTAATATCCGTTGCTATTGCTGTTTCAGCGGTTCCAGAAGGTTTGCCGGTTGCTATGACCGTAATTTTAGCGATGGGGGTACAGCGTATGGCGCGACGGAAGGGCGTTATAAGGAAATTGGTTGCTGCCGAGGCCTTGGGCAGCACGACGTTAATTTTAACCGACAAAACAGGAACGCTAACTATGGCAAAAATGGAGCTTGGTGATATTTTTCCTATTTCGGGCGAAGATAAGAATAAGCTCATTGAACTAGCATTGTTGAACACAAATGTCCTGATTGAGAATCGCAATGACCCGCCGTCTGAATGGCGCATGAGCGGCCGAGTGCTTGAAATGGAATTAGTCCGGTCTGCGGCGCTTCGGGGCATTATGGTTGAAGACGCGAAGAATAGTGTCTCAATTTTAAATTCGCTACCTTTCAATGCGGTTAATAAATTTTCTGCTTCACTTGTAAATGGGCATGGAAGGCACAAGCTTATTTTCTTTGGCGCGCCGGATGTTTTTATAAATCATTCTACCCTTAGTCCGGAGGATCAGAAAAAATATTTGGGAAAGATTCACACACTTGCAAGTGCTGGAGAACTCGTTATGGGGGTTGCGACAAAAGAAATTGAACCTAAAAAAGACTTCACTTTCTCAAAGGATCTGAAGTTCACTCACCTTTCTTTCATGGGCTTAATCACCTTGCGTGATTCAGTGCGTCCAAACGTAAAGGAAGCAATACAAAGCGTTGAGGCAGCCGGCATAAAAACAATAATTATGACTGGTGATCATCGTGGTACCGCCGAGGCTGTAGCAAAAGAAGTTGGTATTAAAATTGATGAAGGCAGTGTCCTTGATGCTGCAGAACTCGCAGTGCTTACTGACGAAGAATTAATTAAGAGGTTGCCGTTTCTAAGAGTGATTTCGCGAGTATCTCCTTTGGACAAATTAAGAATTGTCAAAGAATTTCAGAAAAAGGGAGAGATAGTAGCTATGACCGGTGATGGCATAAATGATGCGCCGAGTATAAAACAGGCAGATGTCGGCATTGCGATGGGTTCTGGAACCGAAGTGGCACGGGACGTCGCTGATCTCGTACTTCTGGACGATAACTTTGAAACAATCGCTGCTGCGGTGGATGAGGGAAGGCAGATAATGAATAATATCCGCAAAGTGATTGTATACCTTCTCTCATCGGTAGTAGATGGGCTTCTCTTGATAGGCGGTTCTCTTATAACCGGCTTGGCACTCCCCTTGAATGCGCTTCAGATTCTTTGGGTTAATTTCTTCTCGGATAGCTTTCCCGCCATAGCATTCGCGTTTGAAAATAACATAGATGGTCTTTCCCATCGTCCCCGCGGCCTTAGAATAGGATTATTTGATCCTTTAATGAAATTTCTAATTTTGTTTATCGGAATTTCTACAAGTGCTTTATTATTCGGTATTTACTGGTTGTTGTCGCATATGGGTTTCCCGGGGGATATTGTAAGGACATTTATTTTCGCGAGCTTCGGCAGCTACACATTATTTTTGGCATTTTCCGTTAGGAGTTTAGATAAAAGCATCTTTGAATACCCATTGTTTTCCAATCGCTATTTAGTTGCCGGAGTTTGTGTGGGTATGGGTCTTTTATTGGCGGCTGTTTATGTTCCGTTTTTGCAGTCTATTTTTGACACCGTTCCTCTACCTCTTTATTGGCTTTTGGGAGTTTTACTAATTGGAATTATTAATATTGCAGCAATGGAATTTGGAAAATGGTTTTTCCACAGGCGGAAACTCAATCTTCGAGTTTCTTAATTATCAGTGTTTCTCTGTCGTCTTTAACGCGAGCAAGCGCGAAAAGACCAAGCACAATAAATCCTGTAACCGCTAATGTGGCGATTCTATATCTGTCGCTTCCAATTGAAATAAAATTTGAAACAACTAGCCCCCAAACAATTGGGCCAATAAATGAAGAGGCGCGCTCTGCCAATCCGAAATATGCAAAAGCTAAATTGTGCTTTCCTTGTGGCGCAATATATGACATTAGAGAACGGGACACTGCCCAGTTCGCACCAAACCAGAAACCCATGAGCGTTGTGGAAATAATGAATAGTGTAAAGTTTGTCAGCAACCCGACGAGCGGTAAAATAAATACCCATCCGGTTAGTACAAATATGAGCGTTCTTTTGTGACCAAAACGATCAGCAAGTAACCCGGATAAAGTGCCACCAATAGCAGAGGTGATGAGAACACCGAGTAAGATGTAGGTTTTTATGGTATCGGAGACTTGCCAAACTTGCTCAAGAAAAATAGGGAAGTTATTGGCGGCAGTTAGAATAGCGTCATTAAAAAGAAAATAAGAAGCGAGAAAAAGAGCCACGCTAGGGAATGCGAATAATTCCCGTGTTCCCTTGAAAAGATTTTTAATTTCTAATCTCAAAGATACTTTTTCGGCAATCTTCTTAGGCTCTTTAAAAAATATTAACATTGGTAGCGCAAGAAGGAAAAATATAAAAACAGATGGCAGGAGTGTTTCTGCGCGCGGAGCGGCATCAAAAAGGTTCAGGGTTCCATTCGAGAACGGTAGTGCAATCACAAGTCCCGCAAATTGACCGAGATAACTTGCAGTTATACCGAGACCAGAAACCGCCCCCCTTTTTGCCAGTCGTGCTATATCATTTATGAGTGGGGTATAAAAAGTGAAAGAGAGTAAATAGAAATATAGCCCAAGTGTAAAAAAAACAAGCGAACTTACTTCTTTGTTTAACAATGCCGAAATCGCGCAGAGTCCGTAAAAAATTACAGTTAAAACAGTGGTATGGCGTAGACCAGTGATCCGTCTGAGAAATTTGTCCAATAACGAGCCGGTGATAGGCACAGTGAGGAGCAAGAGTATTGCTGAAATCGTGAATGTAAGATTGAAGTGAAAATCCGAAACCCCTCTATCAATCACCAGCCATTGAGCGAAATATAGAAAGAATACTATCGATACGATTGAGTTCGCAAAATCATACAGGACCCAAAGTGATATATTTTTTCGTGTCTCCATAATTCATTTTATTGACTCTAGAGCGGGATACGAGAATCGAACTCGCGTCTGTTGCTTGGGAAGCAACCGTACTGCCACTGTACTAACCCCGCCTAACGGGTGCTTGTCGCGGAAGGAACAACAATTATAAGTTTTTCACCGGACTCGTGATAATTAAACTGCGATTTAAGCTCTTTTACCAGATTCTCTGGTATTTTAAAATATTCTATTTTTGCTGAGAGGTTTTTATTCTCTGTTTCGAGATCTGAAAGAACCTTGCTTGCATCGTTCAATTGGGCGTTCAACATGTTTTTATCTCTTATTAAATTAAAGAGCCCCCACCCTAAAACCGAGAGTACTAACCCCAATCCTATTATTTTCGGTAAACTCATAAATCAATTATAACCTACTTTTTAAGTAATTCTTTGAAGACGCTTGGAGGAATAGTGGATTCCGCCCTTTCTTTAAGTCTTTTCTTTCCCCGTTTCTGTTTTTTCCAGAGCTTCATTTTTCTTGTCCTATCGCCCCCGTACAAATATCCAGTTACGTCCTTCTTCATGGCGGCAATATCCTCTCGGGCAATAACTTTTGTGCCAACTGAGGCTTGCAAACTTTGCGCGAATTGCTGGCGCGGCAGAAGTTCTTTTAGACGCTCAATCATCTTTCTAGACTCACTTTCGTGGGTGGCTCGTGGCAGAAAACGGGAAAGTCCCGGCAATGGCTTCCCCGCAACCAAAACATCAACTCGGACTATATCCGCCTTAACATATTCTCCTAATTCATAACTGAAAGAGGCGTACCCCCCACTTACCGATTTTAATTTATCGTCAAAGTCGGAGATAAGTTCGGAAAGAGGCATATTTGTCTCCACCTTAATCCTTTCTTGAAAAGTTGATGTTTTAATATCAGACATTCTAAAAATCGTCTGAAGAGGTATAACGTTTTTCAATTGTTCTGCGGGTACTATTATTTCAGCTTTTACAGTTGGTTCCCAGATCTCTTCGTATTCTGCGGGGAGATCCTCTGGTTTTATTATCTCAATCCAACCCTTCTTTGTTTTAATCTTATAAATAACTGAAGGAAAAGTATTTAGCGTGGAAAGGTTAAACTCTCTTTTTAACCTTTCTGAGGTTATCTCAAAATGGAGTCGTCCCAAAAAACCAACCTTAAATCCCCTGCCCAACACTTCATTTTGGTCTGGCAAGATTGTGAGAGCCGAATCGTTCAGTTTTAATTTTTGCAACCCAGCTTCCAAAAGTTCATATTCATTTGAATCCTCCGGATAAAAAGATACGAAAGCAACGGCATGTGGTTCATTATATCCAGGCAGAGCCAATTCCTTTACGTTGTATTTGGAATTTTCAATTTTGAGCTGTAGCAACGTGTCGCCAATCTTTATTTTTTCCGGATCTTTAACTCCGGTTGCAATATAACCAATTTCTCCTTCGCTCAACTCTTCAGACTCTCTTAGGTCGGGCATAAAAAATCCAAGCTCTTTTATTTTGGATCTTGTCTCGGTTGCTATCAGATTTATGTCTTTCAGAGTCGTAATGGTCCCGTTCACGACTCTCACTGAGGCCACAACGCCTTTGTGGTTATCATAAAAAGAATCGAAAATAAGTGCGCGGGATATTTTTCCAGCTGCAGGTGAGGCATATTTTTCTTTAGGGTGCGGAACATGGCTAATTATGCCATCTAGAAGTTCCTTAACCCCGATGCCGGTCTTTCCTGAAACGAAAAAAATATCAGATTCATTAGAACCTATTAGGTCTGCGAGTTCTTTTGCAATCTTCCGGAGCACCTCTTCTTCGTTTTTAAATAAATCAATTTTATTTACCGCTCCCACAATCTTAAGCCCAGCCGCTTTGGCCGATCTGAAGTTAGCGAGTGTTTGTGCTTGTATGCCCTGGGTCGCATCTACCAAAAGAACCGCGCCCTCGACAGCTTCTAAGGCCCGAGAAACCTCATAAGAGAAATCGCTGTGTCCGGGAGTATCGATTAGGTTCAGGATATAATTTTTCCCATCCGCAGAGTAAGACATCCGGACGGGAGCCATTTTTATAGTAATCCCCCTCTCTCGTTCCAACTCAAGCTGGTCCAGATACTGGGCTTTCATTTTTCTTACTTCCACTGTGTGGGTGAACTCTAAAAAACGATCGGCAAGAGTGGACTTGCCGTGATCAATGTGGGCAATTATGCAGAAATTTCTTATATTTTCCATTATTTTTCGAGAGTTAAGTCTATTATTGTGCGCGCTTCGGGGTCTTCGGTTTCATAGAAATACATAGACGATTTCGATTCAAGCCAAGTATATCCCAATGGAGCTCCAATTGTAAGTTTTAAAGTATTTTCTACGCCGGATTGCCGTTCAAATACGAACCTAAATTTCTTGCCTGGAACAATTACTGTTTTGTCTGCGCTTGATGCCTGATAGCGCAGATTCATAGTTTTGGTTTTTCCGGCTGGGGTATTTAACCATGTGCCGAAAACATTCTTGCCGGACTGGAGAGAGGTCCATACTTGAAAATCGCTCAAGAATAATTTTGTTTTTTCTATTGCGTCGAGCTCGGGATATATTTCAAAATCTTTCGTGTACTCTCTTTTCGTAGAAATTTTAGTGTCGTTTCCTTTTAAAGCAACTATTGTCGAGCCCGGATTCACGAACACCTGAATATAATCCTTGTTCGTCGCTCTCCACCAAAAATCTTTTTCTTTGTCGCCTTCGTGTTTGCGCTCTATCGTGAGGTCGCCGAATACACCACCGTCCGTATCAACATCCAAACGTAGATCGATTGTCTCTTTTACAAAAACATCGCTTTTACCACCAGCAATATTTGCGTTAACTACAGCCAGGTAACTTCCCCAAAAACCGTTAGGAAGTTCGTATACACCACCATCAATATTGGTAGATTTAAAAAATGATGCGAGTTCTTTGTCTTTAGCGAACACCATAATGTCCTTACGTTTCAAGTGCTCTCTAAGATCGGTCATTAGTTTTTGTTTCTCTTCAGAGCTGAATCCGTTAAGTTTATCTAGGATTATCGGAGTTAAGACTTTGAGTATTTTCTTGGGTTCGCCTGCTATTTTGTCTTTTCCAGATTCCACTTCTCTTTGCACCTCGTTTAAGAAATTATCGGATGTTATTGTGGTTTTGTATTCTGGGAGCGGTATGGGGCCGATTATCGCGAGTATCGTTTTTATAATATTTATGTTCAAAGCTATCGCGAGTTCAAATTTAACGCCTCGTTCTTCGTAGATTTTTGACTGTTCCAAGAATCCGACGACAGTTTTAGCGGATGTTGGAAAGTCAAAAAACCAGTTTGCGTCTCTTGCGCCCCAGTTGTTACTTAGTCCTTGGAGTGGTTCGGGTGGTATTATTTTTTTGAAAAATTGACCGTCCGGATCATAAATATCACGCACATCAATGTCTTGGAGCTTACCTCCGGATATCGTTAAGTCGGCATAACTGCCTATAAATCCGCCTCCAGGGCGAATCTCTGCGGGGTTTTGGAATAGAAGAACAATATGTTTGTTGTTTTCCTTGATAAGTGTTATTAAGTTGCCTAGAAATTCATTCCAATTTTGGATGTCTGAATTATATTTTAAATAGTCTTCGCCGATTATCTTATCAATATCTGAAAAAGAACCAGAAATATTTTTCAAATCCGAAGTAGTGTTACGTATTTCTTCCGTCCCGACCCGGATTTTTTCCATTGAGTCCTGTGTGGCGGAAAGCTGTGCGATTAGTTTTTCCCCATCATTCTGAAAATAACCAAAACTATTGAGTTGTAGGTCGGATAAAAGTTCGGAAAGTTTTAATAATTCAGAATTTAGATTTACGGTTTTCTTCAATAACCCACCCGCATTTTTAACCATCGGAAATATCTTCTCCAAAGCCGCCATAAGTATTTGATTTGTTGGCCTCTCTAAGATTCCGGCCAGATCTAACAAGCTCTCGTTGTTTTGCACTAAAGCTGCTTTAGCCTCCTCGGGATTTAGATTTTGGAAAGCTTCTATTGAACGGGAAAAATTATCCAAGACCACGCCCCCTTTTTCTATGAGTCCGGTCTTACCCTCTTTCACGCCAGATCCGATTAAATAGACTATTACAATTAGGCCAATTAGCGTTGTTCCCGCGAGGGACCACATCAATCTTTTGGGTCTATAAGTTACAAGACGTAGCGGTGTCTGTTGTTTTTTGTTGAAACTTGCAAATCTTATTCTTTCCGATCTTTCCGACCGGGCATATTCAACATTCGGTTTTTTAACATCAACAACAGTACGGCTTATGTTTTTAATTGGAACTGTTTTAAGCATACTCGTTAAATATTTTTATTAATTCTTGGGCGGTATTTTTCCAAGAGAATCTTTTAATATTCTCCAATCCTTTGTCTTTCAATTCCTCTCTCATGGCGGTGTCTACTAAAACCGTTTCGATTCCCATCGCAAGTTCATCCGTTTTGTATGGATCAGAAAGCAGGGCTGAATTGCCTAAAATTTCAGGCAATGATGATCTATTCGAGGCCACAACCGGCAGGCCACAAGCCTGGGCTTCCAAGGGCGGAAAACCGAACCCTTCGAAAAAGGAAGGGTATACGAATACGGAAGCTAAATTATAGAGATAAAGCGCTTCCTTGGGCGAGGCCTTGCCCCAGAATAGAATATCCTTTTTATAGGAAGAAGTCGCCGCTTCTTTAAAAATCTTATCATAGAGCCAGCCCTTTCCTCCAGCAATAACTAATTTCAAATCACCGAACCTTGTCTTGGTTTTTAAAAGATTAAATGCCTTTATAACGCCTATTATGTTTTTACGCGGTTCGAGCGCGCCCAGGTAAAGCAAAAAAGGATTATTTAGTCCCTTTGAATAGCTAAATTTTTTCAATTCTTCGTTATTTTTCGGGATTATTTTATAAATAGGATTTATGCCGGAATATATTCTTTTAATATTCTCTTTCGGTATGTTGAAAGTTTCTGCAATATTCCAAGCCGTGAAGTCGGAGACGGCAATAATTTTTCCGGCGCTCTTTATTTGTGATTCGTAACTTTGTCTCATATGCCAGAGTTTTTGGGCTACCGAGAAGAATTTAGGAAAATACATGAAAGATAAATCATGTATGGTTAGCACTCTCCGTTTGGGGTTCTTAAAAGAGAGAATGTTCAAATGAGGACTGTAAAAAACATCAGCTTTAACGGTTTTGTCTATCGCGGGGAAATTTAATAGATTGCTAGTTATATCTAAAAGCCTGTTGGGAATATGGTAATTTATGGTTTTTGATCTATTCGAAGAAAATTGTTTTGAAATTTCTAGGTTTTTGCGGAAACTGTTCAGAAAAATTATGTATTCGTTTTTGGAATCGTTTTCCAGCAAATTGCCTAATAATATACGAGCGTATTCTGAGATGCCGGAAAAGACACCCGTGTTTATCAATACCCTGCCGTCAAAAAAAATCCTCATATTATGAAGCCGTTCTTGCGTACGGTGTTCCTTATATTATTCACAAACGTCTCTTCGGAAAATCTCAATGCCTTTCTTGCTATATACACCCTATCAAAAGACATTTTTTCAAAATCATTTATGGCATTTATTATCGCTTCCGGCGTTTGCTCTTCGAAATGCAAACCGGTTTTTCTATCCTCCACTATTTCTTTTCCGCCACCCTTATTAAAAGACAGAACCGGCAGACCGCACATCTGAGCTTCCGCAGCGACGAGACCAAAATCTTCTATTTGTGGGAAGATTAACGCTTTAGCATTGCTGTATAGTTTTCTCAGTTCTGCGTCAGGGGCATAGCGAATGAATTCAGTAAGCTGTGGATCGGCGATTTTTTTTAACTTCTCTTCTTCTGGACCGGTGCCTAATATTTTCAAATTTCTGCCCAATTTATTTAAGGCTTTTATTCCAAGATCAAAACCTTTGTAATAAAGAAGTCGTCCAGCCATAAGATAATAATTCTTCTTGGAAGTTGTTGGCTCTGGATAAAAAGTTTTTACATCAACTGGCGGATATATGACTTCTGCTTCCCTACCGTAATAAGACTTTATTTTGCCGGCGATAAAATCTGAATTTGCAATGAAAAGATTAACGTTCTGGCTTGCTCGTTTGTCCCAGTTTTTAAGCCAGCTTGCTATCGGATACAGAACACTCTGAGTTAGCGGCCAAGGAGAGAAAGACAGTTTTTTTAGATAATCTGCTTCCCATGCATATCTCAAGGGGCTATGGCAATAACAAATATGGTATTTCGCCTTTACTGGTATGCCCTTGGCATATCCAGCGGTCGATGAAATAACCAAGTCATATTCTTCTTTGGGTCTCAACATTTTTGTCGCAAGAGGCATGAGGGGTATAAATGCCCTGTGCCGCCTTCTTACTAAGGGGATGTCCAGGAAACTAGTGCCTTTGACTCTATTTTTAAAGAGACCAAGAGTTCTTTCTTCATCATGAAGAAGGGTATATAAATCCGCTTTCGGAAATATATCCAAAAGCGTTTTTAAAACCCGTTCGGCACCCCCGAATTGGTTTAGATAATCATGGAGAATAGCGACCTTCATGAATTAAATTCTACCACAAAAAATTGAGATTTTCGGGCGAATCTACACTCCTGTCGGATCTGAAAAAAATATCCAGACAGTCTTAAAAAGGATTTTTAAGTCTAAGAACAAAGACCGATTTTGGATATAATATTTATCCAATTCTATCTCTTTTAGAAATGGGAGAGCTGATGCCCCGCTTATTTGTGATAGGCCGGTAAGCCCGCCTTTTGCGAAATATAAGTCTTTGTATTCTAGAGGATACTGGAGCATTTCTTCTGGCTCATGAGGCCTGGGCCCCACAAGAGATATATCTCCTTTTAAAACATTTATAAATTGGGGGAATTCGTCCATACGAAATTTTCTTAACCACTTCCCCACCCTTGTAAGTCGAGGATCGTCTTTGATTTTAAAAAATGGTCCGTCTGCTCTTT
Organism: Patescibacteria group bacterium; assembly: GCA_038061595.1. Lineage (GTDB taxonomy): Bacteria > Patescibacteriota > Minisyncoccia > UBA6257 > GWB1-50-10 > JBBTYZ01. Next base: position 29,531 of record JBBTYZ010000002.1, read on the forward strand.
CGTTCATACTCGCAAGCCCAATCTTCAGAGAGTGAGCGTTCGGTATCATTGACCGGAATTTATAAACTTGTATTATTTTTCCAGAACTTACGCGATCTAGTTTTATGAGTACGGGCCAGCCACTTTCGAGTATGGTTGCTAAGGCAATGAATGGCGTAAACGGCAATATAAAAATGAGTCCCGCGAGACTTCCTATGATATCAAATAATCTTTTAGGCATTTGAATGAGTTATAATTGTATAATGAATCACTTATTAGAATTTTACGGCGAAGAGTGTAGTCATTGCAAGACGATGACCCCGCTTATTGAACGGTTGAAGAAGGAAACGGGCGCCAAGTTTGATAGTTTTGAGGTTTGGCATAACGAGGAAAACGCCAAAAAGATGGACGAATACGATAAAAATTATTGCGGTGGTGTACCCTTTTTCTATAACACCAAAAGCAATGAATGGTTGTGTGGAGAAGTTGATTACAATACTCTCAAGGCTTGGGCTAACTCATAAGGCAAAAGAATGCCTGCCTGCCGGTAGGCAGGGATTTGCGGTGAGGCGAGTTATGGGGAGTTGAAGAAGTGGGCTGAAGATTAGGGAACGATAAGCACAAATTCTCCTCGCTGGCGTTCTCCTTGGAAGTGTTTCTGGGCCTCTCCAACGGGGCCTTTAAAAATCTCTTCGTGGATTTTCGTAAGTTCGCGGCCAACCACGATTTCGTTGTTTTCTCCGAACACCTCTCCCAGACTTGAGAGGGTTTTTTCTATTCGGTGAGGCGATTCGTATAGTATTACTGGTCTGGTTGAGATGTCTTTCAGAGAACGAAAGAATTTTTGCCTACCCTTCTTATGAGGTGGGTATCCTAAGAAGGTAAATTCGTTTCCTACGATTCCGGAGGCAGATATTGCCGTAGTTAAAGCGGACGGGCCTGGAATTGGAGCTATTTTAACTTCTGGCAGATTATCTTTTAGAAAGCTTACGAGTTTTGAGCCGGGATCCGCGATGCCGGGTGTTCCTGCGTCCGAAACAACGGCAATATTTTCGTCTTTTTTAAGTCGAGTCAATATTTCCTCGTATATACCGGTTTTGGAGTACTCGTCATATCGCTTTATTGGCTTTTTGATTTCATAATGCAGGAGGAGTTTTTGGATAACCCGCGTATCTTCAGCCAAAATCAAATCAGCGCTTTTCAAAGTATCCAAGGCGCGGAGCGTGATGTCTTTTAAATTGCCGATTGGTGTTGCGACTATGTATAGAGTCCCCATTTATTTAGAAATATCCAATAAGGTATTCAAGGCAGAAGGAAGTTCTGTAATACCCGCATCATCGCTGAAGTGGCCTTTGTTGTGCTCCACTATTGTTTTAGCGTTCAAATGTTTTTCAAATAATTCTTTGTCTTCTATTGGCACATCCGGATCATCATCCGAGAAAATAGCAACTATTTTATTCGTACACCTTTTTACTTTTTCAAAATCAATCGGGAGCGAAAGCCAAGGCTTTGCGATTTCTTTTTCTTCTTCGGTTTCTAAGTTCGGCAGATTGAAAAATCCTGCGACAAATACGCAACCGCCGACTGGAGTTTCTACCCTTTCTAAATATCTAAGTATTGTCTGGCAGCCTATGCTGTGACCTACGAAATAAGTATCTTTATCAGGCACTCCCACATCTTCTTTTAGATAGTTCACCCATTTATCTATTTTTGGTTCTTCGGGTTTAGGCATCAAAGGCGTAAAAACCACAAAACCGTTTTTCTCCAATTCTTTCTTCAACCACGGAAACCAAGCGTTTTTTGGATTACCGTCCCAGCCATGAACCATAAAAACTCTCTTCATGAATTAGGAAAAAACCGTTAAATTATGTTCAAGAACATTATTGTCTTTATCAAAAACAAAATTTCCATTGAATTTCTTATTGGCGAGAAAAAGCGGCATCCAGTGTTTATCGTCTGACCACATTGCGTGAAATGGAATTTCGTTTACATGAAACCATTGTGGTTTCATCTCATCGCTTTCTTTCGGTTTTCCCAAGAATTCTTTTCCTCGGAAAATATGAACTTCCAAGATTTCTGGGTTATCTTTCCAGGAAAAATCCAAAACACCGAATTTCTCAACGGATGCTAATTCAATACCGGCCTCTTCGCGCATTTCTCTCAAGGCCGCATCTTCTATTGATTCGCCCGGTTCAACTTTACCGCCAAAGCCGTTCCATTTACCCGCGCCGAATCCCCTCTTTTTCATTCCCAGAAGTATTTGCGGATGATTATGAACTAATGTGAGAGTCAAAACTTTTTTCATCCCGTTTAGAAAATTAAAACAGATATTGGCTCGACTGCAAGGGCTTCGTATTGACGATATTTTTTTCTTTTGAAATAATCATAGTGCTTAATTTTCTAACGGGATTCATATATAAAACTATAGAAAAACAAAAGAACCGCGTCCAGCGCAGTTATTTTATTATTTGTAGCCCTAAGGAGAATCGAACTCCTGTTCCAGCCTTGAGAAGGCTGTGTCCTAGCCACTAGACGATAGGGCCTTTTCGTTTGTTAATCGTACAGTCCCGGCGTTTTGAGCCAAGTTTTGCTCTGGCGCACCAAGAGCTCGTTTGCTCTTTCGGGTTCAGCCATTATTTCTTTGGTGATATGCTCCATTCTTACTCCCTGCGAGCCTTTAATTAATATCAGGTCGCCCTTTTGGATTATTTTTTGCAGTTCCATCCCCGCTTCGTGAACACTCATAAAAGTAAAAACTTTTTTCTTGGAGAAATTGCCCTTCGTTGCCGCCTCCGTAATAAACTTACCTCTCGTTCCTACTGTAAATATAATATCCGCGGCTTTTGCGGCAATGCGCCCCACAGCTTCATGGGCTTCCATTGTATATTTACCCAACTCCAACATATCGCCCAAAACAGCGATTTTGCGTTTGGCTTTCAAAGCTTTTAATACATCTAGTGCCTCATGCGTCGCTAGGGGTGATGAGTTATAAGTATCGTCAATTATCGTGCTGCCCTTTATGCCTGATATCAAATTTAATCTTCCTGTCGGAGCTTTGTAGTTCAAGATGGCCTCCGAAATCTTAACTAAGTTCATCCCGTAAATCAATCCGACGGTCGCGGCAATGGACGAGGAATAGCTTTGCGCCTTGCCCAGTATCCCGTTTAGTTTCACAGGAACGATACTCCCTCCATAAGCCAGTTTAAAATTAATTCCTCCTGATTCTCCATCAAATCGATTGCTAAAATTACTTATCCTCATGTCCGAGCCGGGTTCAAAGCCGTAAGTTATTACATGTGCTCTTGTTTGGGTTTTCATATCTATTACCACTTTGTCATCCGAATTTAAAATAGCAAATCCAGTTACTGGGAGTTGATTTACTAATTTAATTTTTTCTTTTGCTACTCCTTCTGGCCCGGCGAAAAATTCGACATGTACAGGAATGTCGCCCAAGGCAGTAACTATTCCAATGTGTGGCTTCGCGACATTAAGTAGATATTTCATATCTCCCGGTTTATCGACGCCATATTCCAAAACCAATAATTCCGGATAAGATGGGTTTTTAATGATTAATTGTTTAATTGAAAAAATTATAGCCTTAAACCAAAAGAACAACCCTTCGGTTGATTCCCAATTGCCTAAAATAGAAAGCGGTAGACCCAACTCGTTGTTAAAGCTTTTGGATGAAGATCTCACCCGTCTCTCGGTTGATAAGACCGCAGCAATGGCGGCTTTGGTAGACGTTTTGCCGACGGTCCCCGTAATACCAATAATGCCGGGCTTATAACGCCTAAGCGTCATCTTGGCTAAGAGTCCTAGTTTCCATCTCAAAACGATTAAGAACAGTTTTTTCATAGTTAATTAATAGGTTTGTCTGGTGGAATATTGTAGTAATTTAACACATATTGAGCTAGTTCTTTAAACGCGGGAACAACGGTTAAAGCAGCAAGTTCTGAAGCGGGCTTATCTAATTTTATCAATATTATGAATTTAGCGTTAGAAGCAGGAGCAAAGCCTACGTAGGTGTGTATATATTCATCAGCATAGCCCCCGTTTTTGAAGTCTGGGATTTGTGCAGTGCCCGTTTTGCCAGCGATGTGATATTGCGGAATCCCAGCAACTCCGCCCTTTTCTACGGCTGATTCTAACATCCCGATTACAGAACTTGCCGTTTCTGATTTAAAAACCTGTCTTATGACTTGTGGCTCCAAGTTTTCATTAATATAAGGTCGCATCAATAATCCGCCGTTAGCTAAACTTGAGAAGGCGGTGATTAATTGTATGGGGGTCACTCCCGTGCCTTGACCGAAAGCGGCATTTGCAAAATCAATCGCTCTTTGATCCTTTCGTTCCAGATTTTTAATAGTGCCCTTGGCCTCATCCGGAAGGTCAATATTTGTTAAATCTCCAAAACCTAATTTTTTCAAATATTCGTAGAATTTTTTATTCCCCAATTGTTGTTGCGCCCAAACCGAACCGGTATTTATCGAACGCTCTAAAACATTTGTCATTGTCGCCCATCCGTAAGATTTATGATCCCAGTTTGTTATCTTTTTTCCGTTCAAAGTAACACTACCTTTATCAAAATATTTTGTATCAGGCGTAAATATTCCGGCATCAATTCCCGCTGCCATAGTGAATGGCTTAAAAACACTTCCCGGTTCATACATGCTTTGCACTGCCGGATTAATAAAATTTTTGATCGGATATTTTCCGTAAACGTTTGGGTCAAAATCTGGCGCATTAGCGAGCGCAAGAATTTTCCCTGTTCTCGGTTCCTGAATTATTATCGTGCCACCAATTGAATTAAATTGTCTCATTAGTTTAGTAAGAGACAATTCCGCTTGTGATTGCAAATTTATATCCAAAGTCGTATTTATTGTTTTTCCCTTAGACAGCTCTTCGTTATAAAACTTCTCTACTCCATATAGTCCAATCGGTTCGTCGTATTTTTCGTTTATTCCCACAAAACCCATGAATTGAGAAGCCAGTCTTTGAAATTGGTAAAAACGATATTGTTTTTGATCTACGTATACACCCTTGATATTCAAACCCTCAAGCTCTTTTATCTGTTTACCGTCAGCTCTATCTACAAGTAATTTGAATAAACTTTGTGGATTTTGAAACGATTTTTCTAAATCAGCCACAGCTATGCCGACTATGGGAGATATGGCGGAGGCGGTTTCTTTTGCATCTTCTATTTGTTTAGGAGAGGCAAAAATAACCGGATAATCTTTGTTTAAAGCCAAAGCGACCTTGCTGCTCCTGTTATTCAAGGTTATTTGGCCACGCCTTAGTTCGAGTTGGGCTTGAAACTGGCTTCTCGCTTCAGCTTTTTCAAAATAAAAATCACCCTTTTGGACCTGTAGGTCATAAAGTTTGATTCCCAATGCTCCCAAAAGAAATGCGAAAAAGAGGTTTAGTAAGAGGAATCGGACAGCCATTGATTACTATTTAAGTATTGCGGATTTTTGTCCAAAACTAAATGGCTTTCTGTGGCTAATACGCTCAACTTTTCCGGATCGGTAGTTTTGTATATAGCGTTTTTTAAGTCCGCATTTACTGTCTCAAGGGATGCAATCTTCTGTTTTGTGGCTTTGAGTTGAAATCGTGAATCCGCCAAAACGTTGTATTCATATATATAAACCAGTCCGCCCATTAAAATTATTCCAAAAAGCAATAATAGGGTTCTAATTATTTTTTTGTGATGATATGGTCTTATTATTGTCATTTAAATTATTTGTAGCGCTCTTAGTTTTGCCGACCGACTTCTTGGATTTCTCAAAATTTCTTCTCTCGTCGGGACTATTGGTTTCTTTGTTAGTAGAATCCCCCTCTTCTCTTTCGCCATATCTCTGAATTTATTCTTGACCAATCTGTCTTCAAGAGAATGGAAAGATATAACGGCAACTCTCCCAGCCGGGCGTAACACCTCGTTAATCCTTTCTAGTATTTCTTCCACATTCTGAAGTTCTTCGTTAACGAATATCCTCAAGGCCTGAAAGACTCTCGTTGCTGGATGGATGCGTCCCCTTTCATAACCACCACGAGAGGCAACGGACTCAATCGCGCTTACCAGGTCGGTTGTCGTCTTGATTTGTTTTTTATTTCTTTCTCTAACAATCGCCTCGGCAAATTTATTGGCGTTTCTCTCCTCGCCATATTTTTTGAATATCTCGGCAAGAGTTTCTCTTGGAAGAGAATTAACGACATGAGCGGCGGTGAGTTCTTGTTCTTTGTTATATTTCATATCAAGCGGTTCGTCTTTTTGGAAACTAAAACCCTTGCCGGATTCTTGAATGTGGTAAGAAGAGAATCCCAAGTCCAGTAGCATTCCATCCGCCTTCGGTAAATTTTTATTGTTCAAGATAACGGGAGTATTTCTAAAGTTATCATTAGCGAGTATCACTCCTGTTTTATCTTCTGTTTTGTTTTTAAACCTCTTTATCATTTCTTCATCCCAATCAATGCCCAAAAATGTTCCGTTGGGAGAAATCGCATTAATGATTTCCGTTGCGTGCCCACCACCATCAAGCGTTCCATCTATGAAAAATTGCCCAGGCTTTGGTTCTAAGATATTCATGACTTCTTTTAAAAGTACTGGCGTGTGTTCCATGTTTATATTCCCAGCTCGTTTAACTTTTCGGCTATTTCATCGGACGAGGATTCTGTTTTTGTTTTATATTCTTTCCAAGTCTTGGAGTCCCATATTTCAATTCTGGTATGGAGGCCTGCGAGAATAACTTCCTTTTTTAATCCGGCGTATTCTCTCAAGTAATCAGGTATTAGAATTCTTCCTTGGACATCAAGCTTAACGTCGCTTGCTCCTGCAAGCATTAAGCGTACGAATGCCCGCGAGTTTGATTGAGCAAGCGGAAGAGCAACGAGTTTGGAAACAAGTACTTCCCACTCTTTTGTAGCAAACACAAATAAAGAGCGGTCTAACCCTCTTGTAATAATCGCTCCGGTATCTAATGCCGGCCTAAATTTTGCTGGAACGGCCACTCGGCCCTTCGGATCTAAGATGTGTTTGTATTCTCCTAAAATCATTTTTATTGCCTCTTATCCCCAGAAAGCGGTGTTATCCCCACACTTATCCCCACTTCAAACCACTTTGATATTATATTACACCACTTATGATTATTTTCATAATAATAAAAATCCTCGCTTGGTGTTCGAGGATGGGTAAAAAACCTTTTATTTATGCGGTTTTTTACTTTTTGGGGGTGTTAGTTATTAACAAGTTATTCACTCGGCTCATATCGCAATTTTTGTGCACCCTGCAGGGATCGAACCTGCGGCCTTTCCGATGTGAACGGAACGCTCTGCCACTGAGCTAAGGGTGCTTATTAACTAATAAGGTAAACAAAAAAGACGCACTTTGCAAAGCGCGCCTTTTTGATGAAATCTCTCTACGTTTCTAAAAACGATAAAGAGATTTCACTCCGCCAACGGGCGGAGTTCATCTATTGCAATTCCGCGACAGCACCTACCCCAGAAAGTTTCTTTACCAGTTCTTCTGCGTCTTCTCTCTTCAAACCGGTTTTTACGATCTTTGGAGCACCGTCAACAATGTCTTTGGCTTCTTTCAAGCCCAACCCGGTGATCTCTTTTACGATTTTGATTACGTTAATCTTTTGGTCTCCGGCGGACTTCAAGATAACATCGAATGCAGTCTTTTCTTCTGCGGCCGCTGCCTCTCCTGTGCCTCCACCCGAGGCCATTGGCATTGAAGCCGAAACGCCGAACTTCTCTTCAAGAGCTTTAACGAGTTCAGCAAGTTCCATAACCGACATTGATTCTACTTTTGAAATTAAATCTTGATGCTTTTCCATAGTTTTATTTTATTATTTAGCCTCGACCTTTTTGGCTCTTTCATTCAATACATGCATGAACATTTTTATCGGCATTGATAACATCCCGACAAGCTGGCTCAAAAGAACTTCTCTTGAAGGCAGTTTGCCGATAGCCAGTATCTCTGCTCCACTCCAGAACGTTTTTTCCTTAACATTTAATCCGCCAGAGATTTTTAAGAGATCTTTGTTGGCCTTGGTGAATTTGTAAACTAGGGACGCCGTTTCCGAAACATCTTTTGGCGAGAAAACCACTCCTGTTTGACCCTGAAACTTTTTAGGATCGAAATCAATTTTCTCTTCACCGAAGATTATTTTTAACAACCTCTTTTTAACTACTTGCATCGGGGCACCAATCGTCCTTAAGAGTTTCCTTAACTCATTAAGTTTATTCACCGATGTACCGGTGAAATCAACTAATATAACCGTCTCGCTCTTTTTGAGTTCTTGTACGGCATCTTTTACCGCCTCTATTTTTTGTGCTTTTGTTTTCATAAAACAGAAAATCTGCGTTTCCGCAGACAAAAAGCGCTAATATGGGCTTTTCCTCGGTAGGACTTACTCTAATGCCTACTGTCTACAGATTTAAGAGTATTCTACTATCCTCTAAGGATAAGTCAAGCAATTATTCCCCCGCCTAGCATCTCGCCATTTTCTGAATAAAAAACCGCCGACTGCCCCGGAGCTACAAATTTCTGTGGGTTTTGAAAAACTAAGTGATTTCCCCTGAGCACAGCTTTTGAAAGCGGTTGTCTGTATCGCACCCGCGCCAATACTTCACCTTCGTATTTGTCTCCGCTCAGGAAATTCGGTTCTGTAAGCCCAATCTCCTTCCTAAAAAGAGCGGGATTGTTTTCTCCTTCTGCAACTACAACAGTATTAGTGGATATGTCTTTCACTGCAACATAATGTGGTTCCGTCTCTGTCGAGCCTCTAACGCCTAATTCTTTGTTCTTGTCTTTTAAATCCAATCCGTGCCTTTGACCAATGGTATAAAAATGAGCACCGTTATGCTCCCCCACTTTTCTGCCATCGGTTGTGAAAACAGAACCCCTGCTTTTGGGTATATAATCTTTCAAAAAATCTTCCATTCGAACATTCCCTAAAAAACAGATGCCCTGAGAATCTTTCTTATCAGCATTGGATAGCCCAGCTTTTCGGGCAATTTCTCTTATTTCTGGTTTTGTGTAGTCGCCTATAGGGAAAAAGCAGTGTTTTAATTGATCTTGCGTCAATGTCCACAAGAAATACGATTGGTCTTTGTTTTCATCCTTCGCAGCATAAAGAGAATTATTAATTTTTCTCACATAATGTCCGGTGGCTATATAATCTGCTCCCAAAGACAAGGCTTTCTCTAAGAACAAGCCGAATTTTATTTCTTTATTACACATTACGTCGGGATTTGGCGTGATGCCATTTTTATAGCCGCTTACCATATATCCCACCACTCTCTTTTTGTAGTCATCCTCAAAATCAAAAACATAGAAAGGAATCCTGAGATGTTCGGCAACGCGTCTTGCATCTTCAGCGTCTTGCTCCGAGCAGCCGTCCAGGTTATAACAGCGCATAAAAGCGCCGGTTACTTCATGTCCCTCGTTTTTCAACAATAAGGCTGCGACCGAGCTATCTACCCCGCCAGACATTGCCACGAATACTTTTCTAGAATTAGCTGTCATTTGCAGACTATTTTTAACACATTTTTATTGCTTTGTCATGTTATGAAAATAAAACGGATTAATATACAATGAAATAAAATATGAACACTAAACATAGACAAATAGCGATTTGGACGCTCGTTATCTTGGTCATCGTTGGCGGTATCGTATATGGAAGGTATTCACAAAATCAACCGGGTAAGTATGGGCCTTTCGCGCAATGTTTGAAAGAAAGCGGTGCTACCTTCTACGGCGCCTTCTGGTGCCCGCATTGCCAAACTCAAAAGAAAATGTTTGGTGGCGCACAAAAATTACTGCCTTACGTGGAGTGTTCAACTCCTGACGGCCAAGGCCAACTCGATATCTGTAAGGCTAAGGGAATAAAAGGTTATCCAACTTGGGAATTTAAGGATGGTAGCCGAGAAACAAACGTGTTTTCTTTTGAAGAACTTTCTCTAAAAACCAACTGTTCGTTGCCGCAATAAATATTTATGTTCGTATCAACAGTAAATACGATGCTTTCTTTACTCACTGTTTTAGGTCAGATATTAATAATCCTACTCGTTATCTCTTTTTTTGTTCATAAAAGAGAAGGCAACTTCCTGCTAAATTTTTTTAAAAAATATGCCTTTATAATAGCGTTTATAGTCGCGCTTGCTTCAACGCTCGGGAGTTTGTTTTATTCCGATATTGCCGGATATGAACCATGCAAGCTTTGTTGGTTCCAAAGAATTTTTATGTATCCTCAGGCAATAATTTTAGGAATGGCTTTGTGGAGAAAAGATAAAAACATTGGTATTTACAGTTTAGTATTATCTGTCGTCGGAGCAATTATTGCCGGATATCATTATTTACTCCAATTAGGGATAGCGCCATCTCTTCCGTGTTCCGCAGTTGGGTATTCGGTGTCTTGTTCGCAGAGATTTATTATGGAATATGGCTATATCACCATCCCAATGATGTCTTTAACCGCATTCGTATTGATTATTATTGCTATGATGATTTCGCAAAACGTGCGTAATGGTGATAATATAAAATCATAAAGCTTTATGGAACAAATTAACCATTGGGAAGAGCGTGTGCCTCATTACTACGGAGATTTAGTTAGAAAAATATTTGTGACTGGAGGAATTGTAATGATTATTACTCTCCCCTTTTTCACAGATTTATTGCCGGTTACACCGCTTTATTCAATATTTTTTATATTAATATTGGGTTTCGTAGCCGGACTTATAAGTCCTAAACATAGATGGGTAGCTGTTTTGAATGCTTTTATCGCCGGGGCATCCCTTGTGGTTTTTGAGGCTTATGCTGTGATAATCTATCTTTCGGAAAATAAAGATTCTAAAAGTACAGCATTTTTTTGGATAAACGAAGTCTTGGCGCTGCTTTTCTTTTTCGCCCTTTACTATAGCGGTAAGACACTAAGGGGGGTTTTAAAAAAGAAAAATGCTAATATATCATTATGACGCAATCACAGAGATTATCTTTATTCTTTCTTAGAATCGTAATGGGGTGGTTATTCTTCTATGCTGGAATAACTAAAGTATTGAATCCCGATTGGTCTGCGGCAGGATATTTGAAAGGAGCAAAAACGTTTGTTAGTTTTTATGATTGGCTAATTACGCCAAATATTTTGCCAATAGTAAATTTTTTGAACGAATGGGGCCTTACGTTTCTTGGATTATCTTTAATACTTGGAGTATTCGTGCGTTTAGGCTCTTGGTCCGGCGTTTTATTGATGCTGTTGTACTACATACCAATACTAGACTTTCCCTACCCCAATGCACACTCCTATATAGTTGATGAGCACATAATTTATATCTTTTCACTTCTCGTACTTGCGAGCTTCAGTTCGGGGCGTGTTTGGGGATTGGAAAATTGGTGTTCCAACTTACCAATTTGTTCTAAGTTTCCAAAATTAAGAAAATTATTGGGTTAATAATTGATTTTTTGATAGGTTTTAAGTAAACTAACCCACACTATGCTTTCATACAACGAATTAAAAATCGGTACGCTTTTTATTAAGGACGAAGATCCGTGGCAGGTTCTTGAATACTCTTTCGTAAGAATGCAACAAAGGAAACCAGTTGCACAGCTTAAGATTAAAAACCTTGTTTCTGGGAAAGTGGTTGAGTATACCGCTCATCAAAATGATTCGTTTAAAGAAGCGGACATAGAAACCGCCCCGGTTAAATTTCTATACATGCACCGAGACGAATACTGGTTTGTTGACCCAAAGAACCTCAAGGACAGGTTTATGATCAAAGAAGAGCTTTTGGGCAACGCAGCGAAATTCTTAAAACCGAATACTGAGGTTAGGGCTACTAAATTTGATGATAGGGTTATCGGTGTTGAGTTGCCTGTAAAGATGGATTTTAAAGTTACGGAAGCACCTCCCGCAATAAAGGGCAATACCGCCCAAGGTGGAACCAAGCTTGTTACTATTGAAACCGGCGCAAAAATAAACGTCCCTCTATTCATAAACGAGGATGATGTTGTTAGAGTGAATACGGAGACAGGAGAATACGTGGAACGGGCAGAAAAAAACTAAACCTTCTCTAAACCTTCTCTAAAGCTTTTTTAACCGCCTCTCGTAGGTCGTTAACGTTAGAGTCGTTTTTAGGCTTGTGCTTTTCTTCTTTTTCTTGAGGGATAAGTTCTTTTAGGCTCATCTTGGGAGTCTCTTTTTTTATTTCTGGAGGGGTATTTATTACTTGTTTATTCTCTACTACTCGTTTAACCGGCTTTAATTCACCAGATTTTATTTTATCAAGGCATTCTTTGCAGTAAACAGGGCGGCCCGGTTCGGGCTCGAAAGGAACTTCCGTTGTTTTTCCGCAATTCGAACAAACCGCTTTGTGTTTCACGATTCCATACATCCCTTTTTCTGCTGCTTGTTCTTTATCCATAACACCGCTCCAACGGTTGATTTCGTCATCCACCGCCTTATAGGGTCGTGCGTACAGTTTATGTGAATTACTAATAATCTTTTGAACCATTTCTGGAGAAGAGGAAACTTTGAAGGGCGGGAGCGTCCCAGCCGAAAAAGGCCGGCTTGTAACACCGTTAACCATCAATTTCAGATAGATTTGATAATTAGGCAGGTTTACGATGTCTTGTATGGTGAATTCTGGCGTAAATTCTGGTTCCAGAAATTCAGCGTCAGCCGCTCCGACCCTAAATACAATCATTGTTCCTACGTTTCCAAAAATAGCGTCTCTTACTTTAGTTGATACATCGGTTACGAGTTGGCCCACATATTGATGAGCAAGGATAAGATTGAGTCGGTATTTTCGTGCTTCAGATAAAATTCCGGCGAAAGAATCTGTTGCAAAATTTTGAAATTCGTCTACATAGAGATAAAAATCAACGCGTTCGTCTTCCGGAATTCTAACGCGCTCCATTGATGAGAGTTGAATTTTCGTAATAAGCATTGCGCCCAAGAGAGCAGAGTTGTCTTCCCCCAACCTGCCTTTTGAAACATTCACCAAGAAAATTTTACCTTGATTCATTATGTCAAAGATATTTATAGTGCTCTTGGGTTGGCCCACTATATTTCTTATTAGTGAGCTTGAGAGGAATTGACCAACTTTATTTTGTATAGGAGCGATTGCTTCGTTCCTGAACTGGTCTCGCCATTGTTCATACTCATGTACCCAGAAAGCTTTAACTATCGGATCTTTGATGTTGGCGACTATTTCTTGTCGGTATTCTTTATCAACCAATATTCTTGTAATGCCCAATAGCGTTGAGTCCGGCGTATCTAAGAGAGCAAGTACTGCGTTGTTTAATATATATTCCATTCTTGCCGACCAAACATTAGCCCAAATCTTGGTGAAAATTCCCATCAGACCGGATGCTACCAGGTGTTTATATCTTGGATCCGGAAGTTCCAGGACGTTAAATCCTATATGAAAATCGATATCTGCCGGATTAAAATATATTACATCGTTTAAGCGATCTTCTGGTATCTTGGACAAGATACCTTCTACTAATTCCCCGTGAGGATCTACTACACAAACACCTTCGCCATTTGCGATATCCTGGATTATTACGTTTTGGAGCAAAGCGGACTTGCCGGTGCCAGTTTTGCCGATTACGTACATGTGTTGCCTTCGGTCGCTCCGTTTCACTCCAAATAAGCGTTTCGCGTTACGGAAATCAGTCCGGCCGAAGTAAACTATGTCTTTTTCAAAACCGTTAGCCATATCTTTCTATTATTCTACAGACTTTGAAGTACGTAAACCATATTGTGGCACCAGCTTGCATCACTGAATTAGTCGGCCAACGTCTTTTATGGTGACTATTATCATTAGGGCTATAAGAGCGGTAAAACCAACCGCGTTCATAACAAGTTGGGTCTTGCGAGAGAAACGGGAACCTATAATTTTTTCCAAAATAAGAAATAAGAATCGCCCTCCGTCCAGGGCGGGAATTGGCATCAAGTTTAAGATTGCGAGATTTAGGGAGATAAAGGCCATGAATTGAAGCAAATAAACGATTCCTAATTCTCCCGTCTGCGAAGCAAGAGTAAAAATTCCGACAGGTCCTGTAACCGTGTCTAGGACGTTCGGTGTTACAAATAATTTACTCGCAAAGCCGATAAGACCTAGTGTGATAAGTTTTAAATTTAAAATAGTGTCTTTAAATCCCCTTCCGACCGCTTCAGTAAGAGAGGCGGGTTTGAAGCCTATTTCTCCCAGAGCTATTCCGATTGATCCTTGTCCCGCCGGTGGATTTATCCGACCCTTCAAAGAAATATTAACCAACTCACCATTTCTTAATATTTCGAGGGTCAACATACCGCCTTGCGAGGCTTTAACTAAATTTACAAACTCATCGCTTTTCACAGGATCATAAAGTGCTGTATTTTCATATTTTATTCCGGAGATAATATCTCCTGTTTCAAGCCCGGCAGTTTGTGCAGGAGAATCGGGTGCGATAGCCGATATCATTAAATGCTCCGGCGCTCCTATCATAAACACCGCAGATAATATCAAAAATCCAAGAATTATATTCGTAGAAATTCCGGCAAGGACTATCAGTGATTTTTTCCAAATCGGCTGATAAGAGAAGCTTCTCTTATCGTTTATGGTTTGCTCCTCACCGTTTTCGCCATGAATTTTTACGAATCCACCCAACGGCAATAAATTGAAGGTATATTTTGTTTCGCCGAATTGTTTACCGAAAAGCTTTGGTGGAAAACCGAAACCGAATTCATCAACTTTTACGCCAAATAGTTTTGCGGTTAAAAAATGTCCTAATTCGTGGACAATTATAAGGAGGGAGAGCCCGATTAAAACCAATAAAATAATCATTCGCTTATTTCTTTTATTTTAGTTTCCAATAACTTTTCGAGTTCTGCATTTACCTTGTCCACTTCATCCTGGATTTGTTTCTTGAGTTTAAATTTCTGATCCTCACCTATCTCGCCGCTATCAGAGTCAGCCTGAACTTGTTTATTCGCCTGGTCTCTTTTGTGGCGCAGTTGGATTTTATATCCCTCAGTTACTTTCTTTATGTGTTTCACGAGCTCCTCTCGTCGTTCGCTCGAGAGCTGAGGAAGATGGATTCTTATCACGTTTCCGTCAACACTTACCGACAACCCCAGATTAGAAGATTCGATTGCCTTAGCAATCGCAGGAATGGCAGACTGGTCCCAAACCTGCATTATTAGATCTCTTGGGGGAGAAATAGAAATAGACCCTAATTGTTTTACCGGGGTTAATTTCTCATAATAATTCGCTTTTATATTCTCAATCAGACCCGCATTGGGACGGTTAGTTCTCACCCCGATCAGTTCATTTTTTAATTCAGCAATTATATGTAAGCCCTGGCTTTTAAATTCGTCTAATGTCATCTATTTAGTTCATATTCTATCGCCTTTCTTTGAAGGTTTCCATTAAGATTAAATCTTTTTATAGCTGATTCTCGGTCCAGGAGCGTGTTCAGGATAGAAGAATTCTTTTTAAGACCTCCTATATATAATTCTACTATTTTGTCTTCTAGGTCTTGCTCCAGATCATCATCTTCTCTCTTTTCTTTGTTTTCAAGCAGGTGAAGCGCATAGCCCATTCTACCGAAAGAGATTTCCGATATTTTATCCGCCTTTTCAAGCGTAATCTTATATTCTTTCACAAGAATATTTTTTACTTCGTTTTTAGTCATCCTCATAAAATAAACCTTTGTTAGGCGGGATAAGAGCGGGGGCAAGATGGTTTGTAACTCGGAAGCGATAAAAATTATAAGTGAGTTTAAAAATGGCTCCTCCACTATTTTTAAGAGAGCAGCTTGCGCCTCCATGGTTAAGAGGTGGGCTTCATTTATCACAACCAAGCGTTTAGGAGAAGAAATCGGCGATTGAGACAAAAATTTTTTAATCTCTCTTGCGCTATCTATCCCTATCCCGCCTTCTTCGGGGAGTACGATCTTTGATTCCGTTAACATTCTCTCTCCTATTTCGAACTTGCCGCTTTCAAGAAAATTAGCCAAAGAAACGGCAAAAGAAAACTTACCTATTTGCGGGTCGCCGTAAAAAAGATAAGCGTGACCCAATGCCCTCTCTTTTACGAGTTTTTTAAAAATACCAATTTTATCCTCGTGACCAAAGAGCATTAAAGAATTTAACGTTTATTGAGCAGCGTTCTCTTGTAAACGTCCAAATGACTTAAAATAGTTGCTGTGCCTTTGGCAACGCAGAAAAATGGATCTTCTGCAACATAAGTGGAGACGCCCAGTGAGCGTTTAAAAAATTCTTCAAGGTCTCTCAATTGTGAACTTCCGCCAGATAAAATTATCCCTTTTTCCATTATGTCAGCAGCAAGTTCTGGAGGAGTTACGTTAAAAACAGACTGAACAGAGCTCATAATATCAACCAAATGCGAATTTATTGCTTCGGCAACTTCGTTGGAGTTTATGGTGAGGTCTCGAGGAAGCCCTGATAAAATATCTCTCCCCCTTACTTTGGTTTCAAGTTTATTTCTATTAGTAAGGGCAGAACCAACGGCAATTTTTATGTTTTCAGCTGTCCCCTCACCTATAGCGAGGCCATATTTTTTCTTAATATAATCGGTTATAGATTGATCAAACCTGTTTCCGGCTACTCTTAAACTGTTCCAAGCAACAATTCCACCAAGAGATATCACCGCAACCTCGGTTGTGCCCCCTCCGATATTAACTATCATATTTCCTTCCGAAGAATGTATCGGAATACCCGCCCCAAGCGCTGCTAGGAGCGGTTCTTTTACTAAATAAACTTCTTTAGCGCCGGCTTCTTTAGCGGCGTTCAAAACGGCGCGGTATTCGGTTGAAGTAATTCCGGCTGGAACAGAAATAACAACCTCCGGTTTAAAAATATTAAAGGGACCAACACTCTTAGATATAAAATATCTAAGCATTTCTTTTGTTATGTAATATTCTGCAATTACGCCATCTTTCAAAGGGCGGTATGTCACAATATTATCAGGGGTGCGGCCGACCATTTCTTTCGCTTCGGCTCCGACAGCTAAGACTACATTATCCGGCTTTCTTAAAGCTACTGCCGTGGGTTCATTAATAACCATCCCTTTGGAGGGTATAAAAACCAATGTATTTGTAGTTCCTAAGTCTATGCCTATTTTTCTAATGAACATAATTTTAAT
>JBBTYZ010000003.1:0-2530 GCA_038061595.1 Patescibacteria group bacterium
TAACGAATCCAGTCGGCTTAGGAATAGGAAAAGAAGTAGTTTGGGCAATTGCCGTTGTGCTAAAAACACACAGCGCCAACGCGGACAAGAGCCGTCTCATCACGATTTGCCTCCGAGCGTGGTGTATGGTAGATGAGAAGAACTGCGGAAACATTACGATAATTAATGCTATTTGTAAAGGTAAATTAGGCAAATTCGCACAGTAGGATGTAAAATAACTCGATGAGTCAAAAACACAAAGGCATAGTCGTTTTCGGTGCTCCCGGAAGCGGTAAGACCACTATAGCTAAATCTCTTTTGGCTTATTTCCCTCCCGCAAAATATATTGAAGCGGCGGATAGGGTTATTTATCCTGCCCTCTCTATTAAAAATGCATTGCCGACAAAAGAGTTGGGGTTTATCCATCTTATCGGGAAAGCCCGTAGAAAGTCGGTTAATATTTTTTCGAGGGAAGATTCGCGTGATTTTTTCATTCATCTCAAAAATAAATATTCTTCTTCTGTAATCGCGAAGACGCTTATTTACATCCATCAAAAGCAGTTTTCAAGAAAGCTATTGATAGTAGCCGGAATACGCGGTTATAAGAATTCAATGCATTTTAAGCAAAATGGCTATTTGGTTATCTATCTCAAAACGCCAGATAAGGACGCAACTTCAAGATTGGCAAAACGTGAAAGTTTTTCTCTCAAAAAGGCAGAGAAAGAACAACAAATTGAGGAGCGTCTTTTCTCAACGAATAAAGTAGAGAAAATCGCCCATTTATCTTTCAACACAGCGATTACTTCGGAAAAGGAAATGGTCTTCCAAATAAAGGCGCTTGTAGAAGCGAGAGAATGTAAGCGATGCGTGAATTCAAGCATTAATTTGTCATACTCAATCGGAAAGTCAGGTTTATGCGAGATGTGCGAAAAATACGAACTTAATTTCAGCGAAAAACCACTTGAGCGAGAACTGAAATTACTATTGTCCTTGAGGGATAGTGAGAGGAGCAAATATGACGCAATGGTTGGTGTTTCCGGAGGCAAAGACAGCACTGCCACGCTTTATACAACAAAGAAAATGGGTTTTACACCGCTCGCCTTCTCATTAGACTCCGGATATTACCCTAAGCACATATCTGCAAGAGCCGGACAAGTTGCGAAGCAGTTGGGAGTTGATTTTGAAACAATAGATGCGAGAAAGTATATCCGTTCGGTTGATAGGGTCAGCTTCCAGAAAACCGCCGAGCTTTATGGCGAACACGAGTCTCAAGAATTAAAAGAAAGATTCAGAAAGTGGTATGTAGAAGGCCGAAGGCATTATTCCGTGAAATGCGAGCACGAGATTCCATTTGTCCGTACCTGCCAATTGTGCAGACGGGTCATAGTCCGCGCCTATTACGGAGAAGCGATAAAGCACGGCGTGAAAGTCGTTGTTTTGGGTATCAATGAATGGGCTGGTTTAAGCCAAAGCGGTGAATCAAAGAAATTTGTTTTTTCGGCAATAAGAAAATTAAAGCCATTCAAAAACAAACCCACGGTATATGTCGTTCACCTGCCGTTTCTTTTGCAGAGAAAGATTGAGGACACGAGAGCAATTTTGAAAAAACTGGGGTGGAGAATTCCCCGCGGAGAAGAACTTATTGAATCAAACGCGAACTCATGCCTATTCGCCCGCGCAGCAGAGAGCAAAGCGAGACGGATGTTGGGCTTCCATCCGGATACCACTCGTCTCGCAAGGGAAGTGACGGTGGGCTTTATAACAAAAGATCAGGCGCGCAAAGTTCTGTCAAAAATTCACAATTATCCCCTCTCCGTAAGAAAGGTTTTGGAGAAAGCGAAAATAATATGATAAAGGCAATAATATTTGATATGGACGGTCTGCTTTTTGATACCGAGTCGGCATATTCCGTCGTGCAAAGCGCAATGTCCAAAAAAAGAGGCAAGGAATTCACGAGCGAGATCAAAAAACCCATGATGGGTCAAAAAGCTCATGAAGTAATGCGTTTACTTAGTGATTTTTTCGGCAAAGGCGAGAAAGTGGAAGATTTGTTGGCTGAGCAAGATGGACAACTCGTTGAGGTCTATGACGGGTCGGTTAGGAAAACGGAAGGCGTAGACGACATCATATCTTTTATAAATAAACACGGTATCAGAAAATGTATAGGGACTTCTTCAAGAAGATTTCTAGTAGATATATTATTGAATAAATTCCATTTGGAAAAAGAGTTTGAATTTATAATTTCCGGAGATATGGCAAAAAACGGAAAACCCGATCCCGAAATATATAACCTATGCGTTGCTGGGTTGGAATTATTACCAGAAGAGTGTCTTGTTTTAGAAGATTCGCTAAACGGAGTTAAAGCCGCGATTTCAGCTGAATGTAAGGTTTGTGCGATACCATCGGAATACACAAAATCGGAAGATTTTTCAAAAGCCGATTTAATATGTTCTTCGCTTGTTGATAACCGGCTCAAGGAGTTTATTTTAAATAGGTAAAAAACAAACCCCGTACTAAACAGTACGAGGCTTTTTCTTTTCTACGAGATAGG
>JBBTYZ010000004.1:0-17339 GCA_038061595.1 Patescibacteria group bacterium
TTTTTGACGGTGGGCCGGGGGAAAAATATCATGGCTTTTTTGATTCAGCCTTGGAAAAATTTTCAAAAACCCCGCCCGAAGGAGAAAACTTGCGAAATGTTGCAGAAAGAGTTTTTGATTTTGTTTCTGAGATTGAAAAGAAATACGAAAACAAAACCATCTTGATTGTTTCTCACGAATCTACGATTTGGATGTTGGAAACGACGATGTCCGGTTGGTCTGAGGTAGAATCAGCCAATAAAAAACAACTTCATTCAGATGATTTTATTAAGCCGGCTGAGTTTAGAAAAGTTGAATTTCTTCTCTTGCCAAGAAATGAAGACGGATTTGTTTATTTGCACAGGCCTTATATTGACGGAGTTGTTTTCCCTTGTCGTACTTGTAATGGAGAGATGAGGCGCATTAAAGAGCTTGCTGATGTCTGGTTTGATTCCGGCGCAATGCCTTTCGCCCAAAACAATTATCCGAAAAACAAAAAAATTGAATTTCCTGCCGATTATATTTCCGAGGCAGTTGACCAGACACGCGGGTGGTTTTATACACTCCTTGCGGTTGCAACCCTTATGGGCAAGAGAAACCCATACAAAAATGTCATTTGCTTGGGACATGTATTAGATAAGGGCGGACAGAAAATGTCTAAGTCAAAAGGCAATGTGGTGGATCCATGGATCATGATAGAAAAATACGGAGTGGATGCCGTGAGATGGTATTTCTATACGGTGAACGGGCCCGGAGAGCCGAAAAAATTTGATGAAGCGGACCTGGGAAAAACATTGAGACAATTTATCTCGCTCGTCTACAATTCATATATTTTTTATGAGACGTATGCGCAGAAAGGTAAAATTGCTGCGCCGAAAAAACAGAGTGTTTTAGACAAGTGGATTTTAGTGCGACTTAACGAAACCATTGAAAAGTCTAAAAAACATTTGGACAAATATGAGGTTGGTGAATCGGCAAGAAAGATAGAGGAATTTGCCGGAGATTTGTCCAGGTGGTACATAAGGCGTTCCCGCAGGAGATTGCAGAAGCCTGAAAGCGAAAAAGATTATGAATCGGCTTCATACACGCTTGGCTTCGCTCTTACGGAGTTAAGCAAGCTTATAGCGCCGTTTGCGCCATTTTTTAGCGAAGCTTTGTATAAATCTTTAGTCCCAGAACACATCGCTTCGGTTCATTTAGAGGAGTGGCCACAAATATCAAAGTTGGGTGGGGGTAAAAAAATATTGACTGATATGGAGGAAGTGAGACGCGTGGCCACATTGGTTTTGGCAAAGCGTTCCGAAGCAGGCATTAAAGTTAGACAGCCGCTTGCAGAATTAACCCTTAAAAATGAATTATTAAAAGGCAAAAAAGAATTGTTGGATATCTTGCAAGATGAGGTAAATGTTAAGCGGATTGTTTTTGATAAGAAGTTAAAAGAAGAAGCAGTGCTTGATACTAAAATAACAGGCGAACTAAAAGAAGAGGGTTGGCTTCGGGATTTTGTGCGCACTGTTCAGGGCTTAAGACAGGATGCAAGGCTGGAGCCAAAAGACAAAGCTATTTTATCGGTTCAGACGGCAAGCGAACTCAGGGATATTCTTGGAAGGAACGAAGGCTTTATAAAACGGGAAGTCGGGGTAACGGCAATTGAATACAAGCGTTCTGATAAGTTTGATGCGGCACTAGATACAAGATTGGACGAATGGCCTCTTTGGGTTGGTTTGCGTAAGTGATTTTGAAGAAGCAAATAAAAGGTATTATCATTAAGTTAGATCTTATTAATCTGTAATTTCAGCCGAACGGAGGGCCCTTAATGCTCACCAATCTTTTGGCATCCAAGCCGAAAAAGCAGCGCACGGCTGGGGTGATGATGTTTAGCTTGATTACTCACATCGTTATTATAGTGGCGGCTACATACGCAACCCTACAAGCTGTGACTGTCGTGAAAGAAAAAAGAGAAGAAAATATTAGTTTTGTTGAGGCTCCAAAGAACGAACCGCCTCCTCAACCAAAAGTGGTTCAGCAGAGGATTACGGTGGCCACGCCCCCAAAAGGCTTTCAAGTGCTTATAGCGCCTATAAACATCCCGGATTTTCTGCCAAAGATAGATCCAAATATAAAGGTTACGGACGAAAAAGATTTTACTGGCAAGGGCGTGCAGGGCGGTATTGGTGCGGGTGTGGGTAGTGCTCCTATCAACCCAGACCAACCATTCTCCGATGATCAGGTAGATAGAACGGTGATGCAGTTGCCCAATTCGGCCAGGCCGCGCTATCCAGATATGCTTAGGTCTGCTGGCGTAGAGGGTGAAGTTCTGGCACAGTTTGTTGTGGACACGACGGGTCGGGTGGAGGTTAATACATTTAAAGTTTTAAGAACTTCGCATGAGATGTTTACCAATGCGGTCCGTAATGTACTGCCGAACATGATGTTTTCTCCGGCGGAAGTTAACGGAATAAAAGTTAAGCAGTTGGTTCAGCAGCCTTTCACATTCACTATAAGAAGATAGTTATTGTTTTAAAAAACGTCATGAAATTCATGGCGTTTATTGTTTCTATCCCAAAAGAGTCATTCTATTGACAAATTGGTTGATTATGTTATCATTACCTCCAGTTCCACACATTTAACGGAGGATTTTCCGATGCGAAGAATGTTCGTTTCTACGGCACTCGTGTCGCTCGTCATCGCTGTTGCTTGTTCTGGTGGTTCGTCTGCGGATGATTTCGCGAAGCCCGATGAGCTCGCGGCCCAGACGTTGCAGGCTCCACTTATTGTTCCTATCGATTCCGAGGCAATCCGTGTGCAGGATCAGCGCGTGGCCGTTCAGCAGTTCATCGCCAAGCACGACTCGTTGGGCAAGCTTCCGGCGTGGTACACCACATCCGGCGGCGGGCGCCACATCTGCGACGTGGAGGGACACTTCAAGGCGGCCGAGAGTATCGGCGACCTGAGGTCGGGCATCGCCGACACGGATCTCGGCGGCGCTTTCGAGGAGAAGCACAAGGAAGCGACGCTGGACTTCGTCCGCGCCGTTTTCCGGGATGGATTCGTGAGCTGTCCGAACAGCGACCGCTTTGCTGAGCCGTGGTTCATGTACCTCGACCAGGCGCGCGACGCGATGCTCACGGACAGTCTTACGCCCGAGAATGTCGGTCTAACCGTTGTGCAGATGAACACGTTTCTGCTCACCGCCGCGCGGCAGGCCGTCAAGAACTACAAGCTCGCCGAGTACATCAAAAACGATGGCGGAGGCGAGGCCTGGCCGGAGCCACATCTCGTGGACATTTTCGCGAGGAAGTACCAGTTCACGGCCGAACAGCTCGGTCTGAACAAGGCAGATCTCGACAGGTACCTCCGTAGTCGGTAGGGAGGCTACGGATCAGCCCCTGAGAAAAACAAAGCGCCACGAACAGTTCGTGGCGCTTTTTCTTTTTATAAAACTTATTTGCTAAATTAAGAGGCCGATTTTCTTTTTAACCTCTTCTAGTTTTTTCGAGGCGACGGCACTGGCCTTCTTACTTCCATCCACCAAAACCTTTTTTACAGCTGCCGGTTTTAATTTTCTCTTCGCCTCTTGGAATGGTGCAAGTGCGTTAATCACAACTTCGGCAAGTTCGGATTTGAATTCAGAGTAGGTTTTGTTTTTAAATTTACTTTCTATTTCTTTCAACGATTTTTCGGAGAGAGCAGAATAAATAAGCATTAAATTGCTTATTGCCGGCTTATTTTCTAAATCATATTTTATTTCTTTCCCTGAGTCGGTTACGGCTCTTTTTATTTTTTCTCTTATCTCGTCTGGAGAGTCGTCTAAAAACAGGCATCCAGCAGGACGCGACTTAGACATCTTTTTAGTCGCGTCATCAAGGCTCATTAGGCGCGGGACATTCGTAAGGAGGGGTTGTGGCTCAATAAATGTTTCGCCAAATTTGTTGTTGAATTTTCTCACGAGAGTTCGTGCAAGCTCGAGATGTTGAAGCTGATCATGTCCCACTGGCACAAGTTTGGCATTGTAGAGAATTATATCGGCTGTCATAAGCACGGGGTAAGCCGCCAGCCCAAAGTTGCTTTCTTCCACTGCTTTTTCAAAATCCTCTTTGGAGGAAATTTGACCCTCTTTTAACTTGAGCGTTTGCAGAACCTTTTCTTTAAAAGCCGTCATTCTCATTAATTCGCTTACGGGCATAAGCGGACTTAAAACTTGATAGAGTTCATAATGCGCCGGAACTTTTGATTGAACAAAAATGATTGATTTTTTAGGATTTAAGCCGGCAGCTAAAAAATCCGCACCCAAGTTAGGGATATTGCTTTGTAAATCTTTGGGGTTGGGATTCTCGGTAAGCGCATGTAAATCCGCAATAAAAAAATAGCAGTTATATTTTCCTGAATTTTGAAGCTCCACAAAGTTTTTGAGGGCTCCTAAATAATTTCCTAAGTGCAATCTTCCGGTGGGCTGGATTCCTGAGATAAGAGTAGGTTTTGCCATATTTGTTATATCTCTATTATAACAGGCAATATCATCGGTCTCCGCTTTGTTTTGTTGTATAAGAACTGTCCGATTTGGTCGCGTATAAGAGTTTTAACATAGTCAGCGTCAACGTTTTGATAGCGGGGGATTCTTCCGATAATGCCTCTTATTTTTCTTCTTATCTCATCTAACATGTCTTGGTTTTCTTTAAGATATATGAACCCGCGTGAAATAATGTCGGGATTCTTAAGGATTCTACCGGTTTCCCTGTTCAAGGAGGTGATTATAACCACCATTCCTTCTTGAGCGAGGGTTCTGCGATCGCGGAGAACTATTTCTCCAACATCTCCGACACCAAGGCCATCCACCATTACGTAATAAGCCGGTACTTGTTCGTCGGTTAGTCTTGCAGAATCTTTTTTAAATTCCACAACAACGCCGTTGTCCGCTAAAATGGTATTTTTTGGTTCTAAACCAAGAGCTTCTTGAGCGAGCTTTGCGTTTCTCCAACGCATGAAATAATAACCGTGAATAGGAAGAAAATGTTTCGGTTTTACGAGTTTCATAACGATTTTCAATTCTTCTTGCGGCGCATGGCCGGAAGAATGTATGTCTAACATCTTGTAGTGATAGATGGTTGCCCCCTGCCGAGCAAGATTGTCTTTGAGGGTTTGAACACTGCGCTCATTTCCAGGAACGATGGAAGAAGAGAGCACAACCGTATCCGTTGATTTTATTTTAATGTGTCGGTGTTCTCCATTCGCTATGCGCATAAAACTTCCTTTTGGTTCGCCTTGCGCTCCAGTGCAGAGCAGTAAGAGCTTGTTGTCGTGGTATTTACCAATATCTTCAAGCGGAACTATTGTGCCCTTCTGAATTTTTAAGTAACCCAGGTTTTGAGTAATCTGAATGTTTGTTTTCATGGATAAGCCGCTTATCGCAACCTTCCTTCCAAGCTTCTCGGCAATCTTGATTATCTCTCCAAGGCGATCCAAGAGTGACGCAAATGTGCCCACGAGAATGCGACCTTCTGCAGCCTTGAACAGTTTTTCAAGCTCTGCCTCAACTACGCGTTCCGAAAGCGAAAAGCCGGGAACCTCAGATGCGGTTGAGTCTAATAGAAGCGTGTGAACGTTTTGTTCGCCAACCCACTTCCAAGAATCCATTCCTTTTGGTTTTCCGTCGTGGTCGTAATCGAATTTAAATTCTCCCGGATGAACGATATTTCCAATTGGTGTGTGGATTATTATGCCTACGCCTTCCGGGATATTGTGTATGACATCAAAAAATGTAGCTGAAAAATTCTCTGATATTTTGTGAGTTTCACCCCCCTTAATGAATTGGAAAACTAATTTCGGCATGTTCGGGAAATCATCTTGTCTCTTCAAGATTATTTCTTTTGTTATGCTCGTTGCGTATATAACCGGGTTGCCTAATTTTCCCATCAAGTGTGGGAGCGCTCCGATGTGGTCGTAGTGACCGTGGGTTATGATTACACCCTTTATCTTTTCCTTTCTCTCTTCTAAGTACGTGGTGTTTGGGATGATGTAATCTATCCCGGGCGTTTCTTCTTCGGGGAATTGCAAGCCCATATCTATAATGAGTATCTCGTCTTTGTATTCAAAGAACATCATGTTGCGACCGATTTCTTCGAGGCCGCCCAATGCTACAAAACGTACTGTCGAATCTTTTTCTGTGTCGTGCTTAATAGCTGCGGGTTTGGCCACAGGCGTTATATTTCTTTTTGGTATTTTTGGTGGTCTTGGAACCATATGTTTTATCTTTTATATAATTTTTATTTTTTTGACCTTTGTTGTGCCGCGGGAGAGATTCGAACTCTCATGGCCTTGCGACCGCTGACTCCTGAAGCCAGTGCGTCTGCCAATTCCGCCACCGCGGCTTATTATCTTATTACTCTTACTTTCGAGAAGTACCATTTGTTAATTTCGTTGAATCTGTCGGATGCTCTCGCCACATACTTGCCATCTTGGAAGTAAAAACCTAGTAGATTTTGCGTATGGATATAGGTATAAGGCAGCGAGAAAAGGAAAGCCGCTGGATTATCCTGTGTTATGAGGCTTTGAGCGTTTTGGGCGATGGATTTACGCTCTTCTAGGCTCGGAGTGCGTCTTAATGTCTCAAGTAGATTATCAACTTTCACATTTTTATACAAGGCAAGATTTAGGCCTGGGTAAAAACGTTGGGATGAATGCCAAAAAGGATAAAGATCCATCGTATTATCGAGGGCGTTTCCAAAAAGAATCATTTCGTAATTATTCGGTTTCACAACATTTTCTAATAGTTCGTCAGGGCTTAGGGAAACGATATTAACCTCGTTAATGCCAGCGGCAAGCCAGTCGGACTTTATCATTTCTGCTGCGCTGATTAGAAAATCGACCTTGGGAGTTATAAGCGTAAGGGATATCTTTTTAGTGTTAGAAGAATCTATTTTCTTTTTGGCATCTTCTGGGTTGTATGTTACCACCGCTTCCGTGCCCACCTCCATAAACTTACCCAATGGGCCATTTATCATCTCGGCGTTTCCCGAAAAAATTTCTTTATTTATGCTCTCTTTGTTAATAGCTTCTTGGAGCGCGATGCGAAGATTTTTATCTTTTAAAACGGGATTAGTATTAGGATTAAAGAAAATAGCATAATAGCGGGGCATAGGAATCTTATTTACAGCCAGTCCGGAATTGAAATTCTTTTCGTCAATCAGATTCAAGGAGCCAAAGCCATCTATTTTTCTCAAGGCAAAATCATTTTCTATGCTTTTTATGTCTTCGTAGAATTTAAAATAGAAATCGTTCACGAATGGTTTCTCTTTGGAATAGTTCTCATTCGCGACCAGATGGTAACTTGTTATAAATCCATCGCGCCTTCTCGATAATTCTTTCAAGCGATATGGGCCAGAACCAACTGGTTCTAGGTTGTAAGAAGAAAGTTTAAGATTGGAGGACGGCACGCTGCCAAAAATGTGTTTAGGTATTATGGGGAGCCGATTCATGTTTTCCTCAAAGAACACATAAGGGTTGCGTAAGGTTAATGAAACTCGAACTTCGCTTATTCGCTCTGCTACAACCCCGTTCCAGCTTTTAGCGAGTGGTGAGCGAGTAGTGGGGTCTTGTACCGTCTCAATTGTGAAGATTACATCGTTTGCGTTGAGCGGTTGGTCGTCATCCCACCTCAAACCCTCTTTTAGTTTCAACACGTAGACTTTTCCATCCTCTTTAATCTCATAATCTTGGATTAGATCGGTAAGGCTGCTATATATTAGCTTGCTTATGTCTTCATCAACTGGATTAGAAGATATTATGGGGTTCAAGGCAATTGGTTGGCCGATTACTCCTTCGCGATAAGCTCCGCCTGCGACTGGAACCCAGATATTGTTTTCTTCTAGAGCGATTGAGGTTCTTGTAATAAAAGACAGAACCAACACTATGGCCGAAATAACAATAACCACTTGTTCTTTATAAGAAAGGACTCCTCTAATTTTTTTTATCAAATTCATCTCGTTAGAAAACTAAATACGACTACCCTCGACTAATAAGATTTTAAATTTAAGTTGATACTTTTAATCGAAAATAAAATGTCCATTAATTTTCTAGCGAGATGAATGATTTACCTACGGAGCGAATTTTCTAAGAGTTTTTACAGAACGATGTTTAAGATGGCGAGAACGGCGAATACTACTGCAAAAACTATTGTTGCGTAATAAATCCCTTTCTCTAAACCACGTCTCGTTTGATATTGCGAACCAACGCCTGTGCCACCCAAAAGACCGCCTAATCCTCCCTCGCGTTCTTGGAGAAGAATAAGGATTATTAGAATGATTGATACGACAATTTGACCGATGAGTAACATCTTATCTTTTGTAGAGTTTAGCTCCGAAGTTAATTAAGATACTTATTGCGCTGAAAAGCAGAGTAGTAAGTAGGAGTGTAGTATACCCCTGTATTGTAAGTGGTTTTACGAAAATGTCAAGCAGATAAAGCGTTATAGCGTTTATGACTATTATAAAAAGTCCGAAAGTGAGCGCTACAAGCGGGCCCAAAAAAAGTTTTAAAACCGGTTTCAGAAACATATTTATTGCAGTTAGTATTGCGGATGAAACCAGAAGCTCTACAAAATTACCATCCCAAAGAAAACCTGCTATAAAATAACTGGCCGCAAGTATTGCGATAGCGTTTGATGCGGTGTGTAAAATCAGTCCGCCCAAGAATCTCATATTTATATTCTATCAGAAAATAGTAGCCCCCACCGACTCTGGTGGGGGCTGATCGAGGGAGGTCGCCCATGCTGGGCTTGTAGGTGGGCTATGGGTTTGAGGGGTTATAGATCCAAGAGTTCCAGGATCCTTGCTCTCAAAGTCACGCAAAGCCACTCACGAATTCACTCCGACAGGGCTTGCCTGCCTCGACCGACTATCGCGATTGTATAGAGATGCGTCCCATCCGTTTTGGCAAACCCGTCAGGGAGCCGTTTTCGGGGCGTACGCTTACAACCGCGACTTACTAAGACCGAGTAGTTAGTACTTATCCGAGCGGGGACAATTAAGGGCTGAACACCCTCTCTCCGTGGGAGAGATGTACCCGCACCACTTACTCGGTCTTTTGGTGCTGAGGAATGCATACGGCGAGCTTCTGCCCGCAAGGTTCGCAAAACTACTTGCGCCTCAGTGGTGGCTGCGGATTTTGACGTCTCCGCCTCTCCCGCCCAACACGTATGCACCCCAACAACCGAGAACTGCGGCCATCTCTGGAAAATCGTCTTCCGCGGAAGGACTCCAGTGTCGCAGTCTCGGTTTTTCCAGAGAAGCGGGCCGAGAACCTCTAACAATTAAGTCAGAGACGCCCGATTCGCTTCTCTAGAATTTATTTTTAAAAGAGCTAAATATCTTTTCGTCCTTTTGGACTCATCAGGCGAAGTACGCACTTCGCAAAGAACCCCGTATCTTCAAAAACCGGACGGGGACACCGGAGTCGGTGGTGGGTCATCTGCAACCCACTATTCCCTCCTCGAAGAGGGCTGGCGTTTATTGCCGGGCGGTTCGAGCCGCCAAGCCTTATCGCCTCTTAGCCCGTTGTGGGCGTATTTCACCATACTGAGTGCAATTATACCCCAACCAATAGATTTGTCAAGCCTTACAAAATATAGGAGAAATAAAGGGTTTTTGGCCTAAAGCAACTGGTTTAAGAGACTTTGCCCAGTCATTTCTTGGGGCTGGGGGATGTTCATTAGTTCTAAAATGGTTGGTGCGACATCTGACAAAAGCCCTATAACAGGAAGTGGTTGCAATGGATCGGCGCTATTTTTACCTTTTCCTTGATATTCTTTCGCTACTAGATAGAAAGGAACAGGGTTCGGGTCGTGTTGTGTTTGGGGCTCGCCGGTTTTCAAATTTATCACTGATTCCGCATTTCCGTGGTCAGAGGTAATTAAGAGTACGTGATTTTGGTCTAACACGCTTCTAATGAGTCGGCTAAGTTCTTTATCAACAAACTGAACCGCTTTCGTTGTCGCGCTAAAATTACCGGTGTGTGCCATCACATCAGGGTTTGCATAATTTATAAGTATGAAATCAAACCCGCCATCGTTTAGAGAAATTATTGCCCGTTCAGTTATTTCGTGCGCCATCATTTCCGGGTGGGCCGTGGGATCAATGTCTTTGCGAGAGGGTATTAAAATTCTATATTCATTTTGGTAGGCTATTTCGTTCAGGCCGTTGAAAAAATAGGTCACATGGGCATATTTCTCCGTTTCAGCTATACGGAGTTGTGTCTTCCCTTTATCAGCAAGTATTTTACCAAGTGGATCTTGGGCTCTCTCCTTTTTAAATGCAACCGGGACTTTGAATTTATCAAGATATTCGGTCATTGTGGTTGTGTAGATGTTCTCTAGTTTTTTAATTGGGAAGTTTGTAAAAGATGGACTAACGAATGGTTCGGTGATTTGACGCATGCTATCCTCTCTAAAATTGAAAAATATTATCGCGTCATCGTCTTTTATCGGATGCGCCTCATTTACGGCTGACGGTTCTATATATTCGTCATCATGATTTTTATCGTATGCGTTTTGCGCAAGCTCCTCCGTTGTTTTCTGGTTCGCGTTTATGCCCGTGAGAACTTTGTAAGTTGCTTCGGTTCTTTCCCAGTGATTATCTCTATCCATGGCGAAATAACGGCCAGATAAACTCGCAACTTGACCCACGCCATATTTTTTCATCTCCATGTCCAGTTTTTTAATGAGTGCGATAACTGATCGTGGGGAACTATCTTTGCCGTCGGCAAAGATTTGTAGATATAATTTTGAGCATTCCTCTTTTTTCGCCATTTCCAAAATCGCTCTTAGATGTTCAAAAGAAGCGTGAACATTGCCATCGGTTAAAAGTCCGACCAGGTGTACCGCTGAATTGTTTTTCTTGGAGTGCGCGAAAGCGTTTTTTAATGCAGGGTTTTCAAAGAATGATCCGTCGCTTATTGCCATCGAGATTCTGGGAAAATATTGATATAGGATTTTTCCTGCGCCAAGCGTAAGGTGCCCCACCTCGCTGTTTCCTTCTTCCTCCCAAGGTAGACCAACAGCATTGCCTGCCGACTGCAGGGCGCAAGATGGGAAATTGGTTCGTATAAAATTTATAGTTTCCGGCTTCGCAGAATAGATCGGATTGGATTCATCCAGTTTTCCTATTCCCCAGCCATCCAAAATAGCCAAAACGAAGGTTCTTCTCATGGAGTTTTTATTATTCTACATCCTTAAGTATGTTTTGAAAAATCCGATTAGAATCGCTTAGTGAGGAACGAGCTTAGCCGATTCAATCGCTTCGCAAATGTAATTTTGCGAAGACCCACTCTTTTATGCGTGGGGTTGACCTCCCCCGCAAAAAGTTTATAATAACTTTATAAATTGATAAAAACGTCGATGATAAATAGTTTAAAAAATCTTTATGATATTAGGCCAGAACCCGCTTATTGCGGTGGGGTTGTTAGTAATCGGTTTAGCGTTAGGTTACTTTTTAAGAAGATCGCTCGCGTTAAGACAGAAAGAGTCGGTAGAGAGTAAATCAGAAGAAAAATTAAAAGCCTCCGAAACCAAAGCAAAGGAGGTGGTTTTGGTTGCTGAAGAAAAGGCAATTTCGATATTGAGAAACGCTGAGGCGGAGGAAAAGGAACGCAAGCAGGAACTACGACGAATGGAAGAGCGTCTAACAAGAAAAGAAGATTCGATTGAAGCCGAAAAGAAAAGCTTGGGGGAGAAGGAGGCGCATCTCACAAAAGAATTCGAAAGGGTTAAGGTTGTCGAAGAGGAGGTGAGGGTTTTGCGGGAAGAATCGGTAAAAGAATTAGAGAAGACTTCTGGACTAAGTCGCGCCGAAGCAAAAGACAAGTTATTTAAAGAATTAGAAGACGTAAGCCACGAAGAGTTAGCCAAAAAATTAGCTGGGCTCGAAAGAGAAAAAAAGGATACGCTAGAGGCTAAAGCTTCCGAGATAATCACCTCGGTTATACAGCGCTATGCGAGGAATAATGTGGCTGATATAACAACAAGCGTGGTTCATCTTCCGAACGAAGAGATAAAAGGAAAAATAATCGGACGGGAGGGTAGAAACATCCGCCATTTTGAACGCATGACAGGAGTCGACGTCATTATTGATGAGACGCCCGAGAGCTTGCTCTTATCTTCTTTTGATCCAATGAGAAGAGAAATAGCCCGAATGGCCTTGGAAAAACTCATCAAAGACGGACGCATTCAACCGGCCAAGATAGAAGAAAAAGTTGAAGAAGCAAAACAAGAGCTCGACGAGCGGATTAGAAAAATAGGAGAAGAATCTTCTTACGAGGTTGGAGTGCTAGATTTGCCTAAAGAGATTTTATATTTAGTAGGTAGACTAAATTACAGAACAAGCTACGGACAGAATGTTTTAAATCACTCAATTGAGATGGCTCACATTTCTGCGATGCTCGCTGCAGAGTTGGGGCTTAATGTAGAAGTGGCTAAAAAGGGCGCTCTTTTACACGATATAGGAAAAGCGATAGACCACGAGGTTGAAGGGACTCATGTTGAAATAGGCCGCAAGCTTTTGAAGAAGTATGGTATTGATGAGCGTGTCATTCAGGCAATGGAGTCTCATCACGATGAGTATCCTTACGCAATACCAGAGGCTTACATAGTAGCAGCGGCTGATGCTATTTCTGCCGCACGTCCTGGGGCAAGAAGGGACACTCTAGAAAAATACGTTAAGAGATTACAAGATATTGAAACGGCTGTTAATTCTTTTCCAGGAGTAAAACAGTCTTATGCTGTTGCGGCTGGTAGGGAAGTTAGAGTTTTCGTTGTGCCGGAGAAGATAGATGATTTTGGGGCGCTTCAGCTTGCCAAAAAGATAGCGGTCAAAATACAATCAGATGTTCAATATCCTGGAGAAATAAAAGTAACGGTTATAAGAGAGGTAAAAGCGGTAGAATACGCCAAATAAATTATTTTGTTAGCAAGGAGGGGCCTCAAAAACACCTTGTGCTATAATAATTGCAGTAGAAATCAAACAAAAAGGTCGGATAAAACTTATAAATTTAAAAAATGAAAAAAGACGGTTTGGTTGACTCAGTTATGAAAGCTGCTGCAATTGCAACAAAAAAACAGGCCTTGGAGGCGGTTGATGCTATGTTTGACACAATCGTAAAGACATTAAGCCGCGGCGAAGAAGTCGGTATTACCGGCTTTGGAACTTTCAGGGTTGTGAAGCGCGCTGCACGAATGGGTGTTAATCCAAAAACTGGTGAAAAGATTCAAATTGCAGCTGCTACGAAGCCAAAATTTCGAGCAGGAAAAGTCTTAAAAGAAGCAGTAAAATAACGATTGTCTCTGGGAGCTCCTGAGATAATAAAGAAAAAACCCCTTTTAGGGGTTTTTTCTTTAACCGAGTAATTTCCTCACTAAATTACTCATCTCAATAAAGATTCGGTAGGCATCTTTGAGCTTACTCAAAGAGTCTCTCACTAAATCTTTTATTGACAAAGGTTGGGCAGCCTCTACGATTGTACTTGAAGCGGAGACGGTGCTTGATGCAGAGCTTTCTGAAGACGAGGCCGTGTCTTTCTTCAGGGGCTGTTGGATTGCGAGCGTAGATGAGCTTTGAGTGGACGATGCGTTTTCTGTAGAAGATGAGTTTGCGAATATGTAAGTTGACCAGAATAAATCGTGGGCTACATTATTTATTTTTGTTCCCTCATCAATAAAGTCAGATGCTTTTTTAATCAAAGCATTTAGGGGCGTAATCCCCTTAATTTTAGATTTTTGGAGTGTTGCGAGATCCTCTCTTATCTTTTGAAGTCTTTTTTTGGCTACCAGGATAGATTTTTGTTCTTGCATCACGATTAAAAAATCGTTGATTTCATTTGCGACTGGTATATATTCTCCCTCTCTCCAATCTTTAAATTGACTTGCCAAGTCCTTAATCCCTTCCAGGTTTGTTATTTTGTTGGCAGAAATAATATCCCTTTGTGCTTCGTAATGACTGATAGCAGCATTCAATCGAGTGATTGCAGATTCTCGCCAATAAATAAAAGATGGACTCTTCTCTTCGTCATAGTCTAAAAGTTTTATTTTTAAATCTTTCGCTTCTTGTTCTGAGAAATCAAGAATTTTCTTGAATGTCTCTATTCTTAGTCCGACGTCGTTCAAGCTTTTTTCATCTTTTGCCGTGACCAAGGTGTCTAATTGATCCTTAACACCTTCAAAGGCTTTTTGCACCGGCGAAGATTCAGCGGCAAAAGCAAGGCTAGTGCTGCTAAGCATTAGAGAAAAAACTAATTTGGCGACAATCGCCTTTGCAAATTTATTGTGCATAAATTTAATTTAAAACGTCGTTTAACAAGTCATCGATGTCTGCGTTAGTCGCATCACCGACATTCATCTCCTTATCCTCGGATTCTAAGAGAGAAGAATTCAAGTGTTTTATTTTAGAATCCTTTATTTCTCTCAAAGCGGAAGAGATTGCTTGATTGTTATTTTGTTGGTACGAGATTTCTTGGAGCTGGATATTGATGCCCAAATCGTTGAACTCTTGGTTGATGTTTTCCGAATTTAAAGACGCGTAAACGGGCGATGTTTTGAAGACCATATAATATGAAGCGAGCACTACAAGGCAGAAGAGAGCGATTCCAGAGAGGGCAAAGGACCAAACCGGCATATAAGCTCGTTTTGGGTGCTCAAACCCCAAAACCAAAGAACGTGACTTCCTTGCGAAGCTTGGGTCGGGTCCGATTTTACTCAAACCCCTAATTTGTTTTATTAATGTATCTTCCATATTATGAAAAGTTTATGTGTTTCTTAAGTTGTTTTAACGCCCTGTGTTGAATTACTCGCACAGCTCCCTCGGTCTTGTTTAGGATTTCCGCTATCTCTTTATTCGAGAGTTCGTTTACAAACTTCATTATGATTATGTCTTGTTGATCGCCTTCAAGTTTTGTTAACGCGCTCTTTATGGTTTCAACGCCCATTTTGTTATCTAGAGCGAGTTCTATCTTCGAATCATCCTTTAAAGAGTCTTCGGGAATCAAGTCAATGCTCAAGGGATTTTTTTTCGTTCTCCAAAAATCTATTACGGCATTACTTGCGATTCGATACAGCCAGCTCGAGAAAGGGAATCCTTGGAATTCAAACTTGTTAATATTCTGCCAAGCGTTCATAAAAACCTGATGGCTTAGGTCTTCAGCATCAGCTCGATGCCCGACCTTCAAAATAACAAATCTGTAGATACCTGGCAGATACTTATCGTAAAGATTGCCGAAAGCACCAGAATCTCCTTTTTGCGCTTTTTTAACGAGCTCCTTCTCCTCTTCTCTCATAAGTAAAACGATGATATGCGATTTATGTTTCGTTTGTTGGTTATTTGCATTTTTAAGACAATTGTTGATTCTTTGGTTAGGTAACGAACTATAGCGTAATTGTAACGTTACATGACAAATTTACCAGATTATGGGTAAAGAATGCAAATTTTGAACATATTGCTTTCGGGCGAACTTTCTTCGTGTCGGATTTTGGAGCGGGATGCCGGAATCGAACCGGTGCCTTCACCTTGGAAGGGTGACGTACTGCCACTATACGAATCCCGCATATTTTCTTGTATTTATGTTGCCTTATAGTAATGAGAGTTGCAATAGAGGCATGAGTTCAGATATCATTCTAAATATGAAATTGAGAAAAAGCCAAAAGCAGATATTTGGCACCGCTCTAATTCTAGTCGCAGTTTTTGGCGGTTATTTCATCTTGAGGACTTGGTCTTTAAAGTTGCCCAATGACTTTTTGATTTACAGACAAAACACTGCCGATGTGAGCGAGAAAATAGTTGCGCTTGCAAATGAAGTGAACGAAAAAATAAAAGCCGTTAATATTTCCGACCTGAATGGTGAAGACGAAAAAGCCGTCGCTCTTATATTGGACGCGAGAGGTAAAAACATTGCTACCTATTCTCAAGCTTTTGAGCTTTCAAAAAATTTGGAAAATCTTGCGCGGTCTCTCGATGATATTTCTTCGCGCAGGACGCAGCGTCTCGCTTACGAAGCGGTTGCCGTGGAGCTTTCTCTTGTAAGCGAATTTATCGTTTACACAAGAGATCTGAATAACTTTCTGGACAGTTTGAGCCATGCGATAGTGACCGGTGAATCTCGCGATCGGGAAATGGCTCAGAAATTTTTAGACGACGTAAATAAACAGGTGAGTAAAATAAACAGCCTCAACAAGGAATTTGCCGAAAAAACTAAAGAATTTAACCCTCTTTAACGAGCCGATTTTGACCCCTATTTTTCTTTGAATTTATCTGCAGACTCAAGTATGTATTCGAAACGGAATTTTTGATTCCGGTTAAAGAGCTTGAAGATTCTTAGGTCCCATTCTTTGTCGTCCAAGGATTTGAGGGTCAGGCGCGCCACGGCAGTCGGTTCCCTGCCTGATAATGGTTTGCCTTCATCTTTTTTCTTCGCGTCAAAAATTCTCGTCATACCAACCTGCATATGTCCGATACTATCCTTTCTATATATACCGTACCGGTTACTTAGTAAATCGTGGATTGCGTCTTCATCTTCAAGGGGGGTTTTTCTCAAAAATTCGGTGAGTTCCTCAATATCCAAATCAGCCGACTCAAAACGTGAACCGCGTCCTTCGCCTTCCGGCAATTCATAATTTTTAGGATCTTCCTTTTTCATATCAGTCGGGCTGCTGGGAATCGAACCCAGTCTAACTGCTCCCAAAGCAGTCGTACCACCATCATACGCCAGCCCGTTCATTGCTTAATGGAATATTACCAGGGTTTCCTCCTGGTCGGCAAATTATTTTGGGTTAAGAGATTTATTGCGCTTGCTCGAGATCGGAGTCAAGCGTGACAAATTCCTCGGGATCATTTTGAACCGGTTCGTCTTCTTTGCGGACTAGTCCAACCGTTTCATCTCCCAACCTCTCTAGAAGCGATTGGTCCGGCAGTCCGATAACTTCATTTGCTAGAGTCGTTGGCAGAGAAATAATATTATCGGTATCCGAATTGTCTAAATCTAAAATTGAGCCATCCTTTCTGCTTACGCCACCAATAGTTCTTACATTCCAGGTTTGAGATAAATAAAGAAAGCTAACTTGGCGGAAACCCTTTAGATTTCCTCCATGATAAATCCGAGAGTATTTTCGCGCGACAGTTTCAAATCCGGATGTATCTTCCAGGGGTTGCTCCCAAGAGTCAATCCGAAATTCAATTTTTGGATACAGAGCGTTGCGTTCAATAATCCACGTTGCAAGTTCTTTGGGCACAGACCTGCTTTTATTTTCCATTGTAATCCCGTAGGTAATCATTTTTTCCTTTCTGGTGCAGTATTCTTGAATTAGTCCGAACGCATTTCGCCGCCTG
>JBBTYZ010000005.1:0-2419 GCA_038061595.1 Patescibacteria group bacterium
TATCTATATCTGACATGTTTTGCGTGCCTTGTGGCTCGCTTTTCAACCATTGGTCAGCGCCGAAAGCGGGGCCGAGAAGTAAAGAAAATAAGGCGAAACTTAACAACACACTCTTAAATGTAAATTTCATACAGCCCCCTATTTTTGAGTTAAAGTCTCTTCAATTTCAAGCGTGACTGTCAAATTTGACCCAGCGGTGCCGGAGCCTACCTGGTCCACATCTAAAGTAATATAATCGTCTCTGGCAACCGTGACTGTATCAAAAAAGTCTTGAGTGCCTGTGCTTGCCCCATCGGCGATCTGTAATCTTTTCCCGGTTGTAGAGTTCCAAATACTTGTTCCATTTTTGTTGATATCGACGATAAGAGCCGCTCCGGCTGGTGCCGTCTTTGCATGGGCGCGTGCATAGGTGATGGTTCCGCCCACTGGAAGATAAAACCGGCCCTGTTGTTCTGTAGTGGCGGCCACGGCACCGGATATAAACCAGTTAATAGTCCGTGTTGCCTTACTGCCTCGTATATCACGCAATTCTTCATTTAATAAAGGCGTGCTATTTTCGGAAAAGTCTGGTATTATTTCTGCGGCGTTTAAGTTACCTAATAATATAATAGGCAATAATAGAAAAATAAAAAAGGTCAAACGATGGGGTTTAAGAAAGGGAATATTCCTTGGACAACCGGGAAACACCATTCCGAAGAAACAAGGAAAAAAATGAGTGCATCTAGGATGAAAAGGAAGAACGAATTTGGCTACCTTAATTCGCCATCTACAAGAAAGAGAATGTCCGTGGCCCATAAAGGAATTAAACTTTCGGATGAGCATAGGAAAAAACAATCCGAAGGGCGTATTGGTGAAAAACATTGGAATTGGAATGGCGGAAGAGTAAGAGACAAGCATGGTTATATTTATATTAAGTCTCCCAATCACCCAAACAGAAACACTTTGGGCTATGTATTTGAACATAGGATTGTTATGGAAAAAAAGATGGGCCGTTATTTGAAACCGTCTGAAGTAGTCCACCATTTGAACGGCATTAAAGATGACAATCGTATTGAAAATCTTAAGCTTTGTAGTTCCCAGTCTCACCATATAAAGTCCCACCATTAGTAGATTTCCTCTGCTGTATAAATACACTCAATCCTGTTCACCGTCCAATCAGTGGTTCCGTTTTCGGTTAGGTTGAACATAAAATATTGACCGATGGGCGATGGAATTGTAAGAGAATTGGCTGGAGGAAAAAATGTGAATATCTTGTTTGTTCCATCCCCGGTGTATTTATTCCCATCTGTGTCAGAAGTTCCCGCGGCTTTTGACAGGTCTATTGAGAAAGAATGGTCAACATCATTCTCATCATTCTGATAGTTAAACGTGATTGTGCCTGTGGTTCCTGTATAGAAAACCTTTATTCTGTGGATGAATTTCTTGTAACCCTGAACGCCAAAATCCTTCCAACCGGATTGCCATACACTTAAAACACTGGCTTCTGGAGTGGCCCCTGTTCTTATATAAACTATCTTAAACAAAAACCCATCAGAGACAAAAAGATTTGGGGTAAAATCTATGTCCGTTGTGGTGAGATTGATCTTGATTTGAATATAATCGTTTGCCGTGATTCCAGATATATCACCGCCGTTAGGATTTGTTTGAGCGGCCGAATATGCCGACCAAGAACCATCAACGGTGGCTGTGGGGCCTGTTCTTATCTGAAAGGTGACATCACCAGTACCACCAAGGGATTCGTTCCAATAGATCAAGTCTAGCGCGGAAGCATTAATCTGATAGACGGGGCTTGTCCAAGTACCGTTCGTATCAGGTCTATTGATATCTCCGGTTTGAGCGTTTATTGTTCCGGTGGCCGCGTCTATGGTGGTGTCCCATGAAAGCTCCATCCTCGGCGAATTTTCATCATCCCCATAAACCCGCGCATCATCAAAAGTACCGGAATTAAACTCCGTTTTAGTGCGTTTTGAAAGAATCGGCGGGCTTCCTTCATCGGCCCACACCTTCCCATCGGTAGCGGAAGAGCCTAAATAAAGAGTTCCAAAATCGGAGCCTGAGTCAAAGGCTGTGAATGTGTTTATATTTTTCGTATCAATCGAAAAGGCATCTCTCACAAAATCATAGACCAAAACACGGTCATTGGTTGTGCCGCCCGCCTGTGTTGATGCGTAGGCCATGTGATATTCGCTCTTAAAATAAAAGCCGGCCACTTCTTCAAAGTTGGTGACCAATATATCCCTGATCGCGGGAGTTACCGCGTCCGACAATAAACTTGAGGCTTGGCCGTTAAAAACATAAAGACCGCCGAGGCCAAGATAAAGAATTCCTTTTGGGGTGTTCGTTGCGCTGTACACTGAAATATTCCCAACAAAAGAAAACGGCGCCGACACAATCCATGCCTCCGGTGGCCCTTCGGTAT
>JBBTYZ010000006.1:0-39484 GCA_038061595.1 Patescibacteria group bacterium
GGCAGCGGGCTTTAATGAGGGTCAGGCGACACGCATAGTTGCTGGTCAGGGGATGGGTATTAAAGGAAGCTAACCGCCTAGTACAGGCGGTCTTTTTGTAAAAAACATAGAAGTGTTGTAAAAGTAAAAAGATGTATTCTTATGATGTTTTTTTCTGGGGGGCTTTATTTTTCTTAGTAGGTATTTTGTTTAAAAGTTTGGGGCTTAATTTTTCGATACTGGTTATAACTATCTTAGCCGCCGCCATTTTTTCGGCTTGGTGGTTTTTCGTGAGGCGTGCAAATTTGCTCTGGTTTGCGGGGCTCACTATTTTTATTGTTTTTGGTGCCCTATATTTTTCCTGGAACGATTTTAATTTCAAAAACGAATCAAGGGTGTTATATGATGAAAAATTAAGCCTTACTGGCGTAGTGGTTAACGACCCGTTAATAAAGACAAATTCTCAAGAATTCAAATTAAAACTTGTTCAGTCTTTAAAGGGTAACGTGCTCTTAAAAACCGCGACTTATCCGCGGTTTCATTATGGCGACGAACTTAGAATTGAAGGCAAAATTATTAGGCCGGAGCCAGATGGTTACGCTAGTTACTTGGCCAAAGAGGGAATTGTCGGCGTTATCTCTTTGCCCAAGATTGAATTAGTCTCAACTAAAAATGGTTCAAGTTTTAAGTCATCTCTTTATAATATAAAAAATAAAATAATCGATTCATTTAGGGATGTTTTACCTCAAGAGGAGGCAACATTTTTAGCGGGGCTTACATTAGGAAGCAGAAATGAGCAGTCAGATGATTTTAAGCAGGCCCTAAGCTTAAGCGGAACAACGCATCTTGTGGCTCTTTCTGGTTATAACATTACCGTCATGATTTGGGTTCTTTTAAATACCCTCCTGTTTTTTCTTTCAAGACGAGTTTCTTTTCCAATAATTATTTTATTTGTCATTGGGTTCGTATTAATGACCGGGGCAGAGGCTTCTGTGGTGCGAGCCGCAATTATGGCAATGCTAGTTATTTTGGCTCAAGAGTCAGGCCGCATTTTTTCTTTAAAGAATGCAATAATCTTTGCCGGATTGATTATGGTTATTATAAATCCAAAAATACTAGTTTTTGATGTCGGATTTCAACTTTCTTTTCTCGCCTTACTAGGAATAGTCTATCTGAAACCAGCATTACAAGGGTTCTTTAGAATGGGGAGTGGTTCCGGTTTTCTATCGTGGAAAGAAAACCTTATGACAACCGCGTCCGCTCAACTCATGGTTGCGCCGCTTCTGATTTCAAGTTTCTCAAGTTTTTCACTGACGTCTCTTTTGGCTAATGTAGTTATACTTGAGGCAATTCCCATAACGATGGGAATTGGATTCATGGTCGCCGTATCGTCTTTTATTTCCTATTATGTTTCTTTGATTTTCGGTTGGGTAGCGCTAATTCTATTGAGATTCGAAATTTTAGCCATCAAGTTTTTTGCAAGTATAAGCCTGCCTATAACGTCTAGCTTGAGCTATAGCGCGATAGTAATGTACTATTGCTTAATAATCGTCTTTATTTACTATGCCAGTCATGTCCGAAAATTTAAAGAATAAAACACTAATAGTAATTGCAGTTTTAGTTATTTTAAATACCACTGTATTTGGCTCGATTTATTCTGACATTAAGGGGGAAAACGATTTAAAAATTTATTTTATTGATGTCGGTCAAGGAGATTCTGAACTTGCAATTCTACCTGGTGGAGTAAAAATTTTGATTGACGGGGGACAACCGAACGGAAAGTTGCTTGAAGGTTTAGGTAAAATTCTTTCTCCAACCGACCGGTATATTGATTTGGTAATGATGAGTCATCCGCAACTTGATCATTTTGGAGGTCTTATTGATGTTGTAAAGCGGTATAGAGTTGGGGCTTTTCTAACTAATGGTCGCGAAGGGACAGCGCTCGCATTTGATGATTTGAAAAAGGCAATCGTCGAAAAGAATGTTCAGGTTTTAGTTTTGGCAAAAGGCGATAAGATTCGTTATCGACAGAGTCTGATAAACATAATTTCGCCGGATAGGGTCTCTTTACTAAGCAAGGAGTTAAATGACACTTCCTTAGTTGCCCTCTTGGCGAGCAACAATTCAAAAACACTTTTCACTGGTGATATGGGGACAAATATTGAAGAAAGTATGCTTTATAGCAAATCGCTTTCGAAAATAGACATATTAAAAGTTGGTCACCATGGTTCTAAGTATTCTTCGGCGGGCAGTTTTCTTGCCCAGCTGAATCCTAGAATATCTGTTATTGAAGTCGGTAAAAATTCATATGGTCATCCGACAGAAGCCGCTTTAAGTCGTTTGAGTAGTTCGGGTTCTAAGGTTTTTAGGACCGACAAGGATGGCACTGTTGAAATAATCATAGATGGTAAAAACATTAGGGTGTTTAAAATCTAAATACTCGTTATTTTTTTTGACTTAAGATATTGAGGAGATATACTTAATTTTAGAATCTTAATATCTACAACGGAGGTTACATGAAGCGTTGTTTCTTTTTTCCCCTCGCGTTTTTCGCCGTATCTGCAAGCTCGTCGTTTGCCCAAGACACCGCAAGCAATGTGCCTATTTTTAGGGGATGGAAGCCTATCATAGATTCGATTTTGGTCTATGGACTTGTATCAAAAGAGGATTCTCTTATGCCGTCTGGCGTTCCGACTCATGAGGTAGATAATTGTTTCCCGCGTCTATCTGAAAACCCTTCAGGTGAACGAAGGTTGTTTGTGAACGAATGCCTATCACAAAAGTTCTATCGCATAAGCTTTGTATCCGTCGATCCAGGACGACCGGTAAGAATAATTCTTGTTATCCTATTCACCGATGAGACTATCAATTTATCGAGAAGCGATATTAAATGCGAAGCTTGGTCAAACGAAGGCCTTTTAAGAGGAAGGCTGGATGATGTGTTTGTTATTGCTACAGAAAATAAATGCGGAACTAGTGGCGATTTTATGTATTCCCCATTCCTTTCTAAACATTTCAGTAACACGATGAGCAGGTTTTTGAATTTTATTAATAAGCATTAGTTTCATTTTTGCCCGCCATTGGCGGGCATTCCGATTTATAGTAGAATTTTTTTATGCGAGTTTTAACGAGAGACATGGAAAAATATGAAGGGAAGGAAACGGTGCTGATGGGCTGGGTACAGGTCAGGCGTGACCATGGCAAGATTATCTTTATTGATTTAAGAGACAGGAGTGGTATTACGCAGGTTGTTTTTGTTCCAAAAGATGAGGTTTTATATAAAAAAGCTGAGACTCTTCGTCCTGAATGGGTCGTTCTTATAAAAGGGAAAATAAGTAAGCGTCCTAAAGGAATGGAGAACCCTAAAGTTCCTGGTGGCAGTTATGAACTTGCCGCAACTGGTCTTGAGGTCTTGAATGAAGCCCAAACTCCGCCGATTGAAGTGACTGAAGACGGTAAGGACATAGGCGAGGAGGTAAGGATGAAATATCGTTATCTGGATTTGCGCAGGCCTCGATTGCAGGCAAATATGAGAAAGAGAGGGGAGGTCACTAAACTTATAAGAGATTTTTTGACCAACAATGAATTTATTGAAATAGAGACGCCGATTCTAACCAAATCAACTCCAGAAGGAGCAAGGGATTATCTCGTCCCGGCTCGTTTACACGCCGGTAAATTTTATGCATTGCCACAATCCCCACAACAATATAAACAGCTTTTGATGGTCGCCGGAATGGAACGGTATTTCCAGATAGCGAGATGTTTTAGGGATGAAGATACAAGAGGCGACAGACAACCAGAATTTACTCAGCTGGATTTAGAAATGAGTTTTGTGGAGCGCGAAGATGTGATGGCTTTGAATGAAAAACTTTTAATTGAAATAGTAACAGAGCTTTATCCGGAAAAGAAAATTCAGGAAATTCCGTTTCCTCGTTTGAGTTACGAAGAAGCGATGGAAAAATATAAGACAGAGAGACCAGATTTGAGAAAAGATAAAAATGATCCGAATCTTCTGGCGTTCGCTTGGGTTATTGATTTCCCATTTTTTGAGAAAAACGATAAGGGTGGCTGGACTTTCACGCACAATCCATTCTCTGCGCCAAAGCCGGAATTTATGGAAAATCTCTTGGCAAAGAAAAATATTCCGGATATTTTAACGAGTCAGTATGATGTGGTTTTAAACGGTTGGGAAATCGGTGGTGGAAGCATAAGAAATCACAAACCAGAAGCGCTCACCGCTGTTTTTGAGATAATCGGTTTTGAGAAAGATAGAATTAAAGAAAATTTTGGACACATGCTTGAAGCTCTAAGTTTCGGGGCCCCGCCACACGGAGGGATTGCTTGGGGGCTTGATAGATTGCTTATGATTCTGCAGAATGAACCAAACATCAGAGAAGTTATAGCCTTCCCTAAAACCGGCGACGGAAAAGATTTGATGATGGATGCGCCGAGTGATGTTTCTAGGGAACAATTAAAGGAATTACACATGAAAACAGAAAAATGAAACTAAAAGAAGAACAAACATTAGTAATAGTTAAGCCCGATGGAGTAAAAAGAGGATTGGTGGGTGAAATATTGAAGCGCATTGAACAGCGTGGGCTTAAGGTTATCGCTCTTAAAATGTTTTGGGCTACGAAAGAGGACTTAACGAAACACTATTCCGATTCGGATAGCAACTTGAGCACTATGGGAGAAAAAACCCTATCCACTTATCAGAAATATGGCATGGATCCTAATAAAGAAATTGGTACAGCTGACGCTGTAAAGATCGGTAAGATGGTCCATGGTTGGATAGTAGATTTTATGGTCTCCGGACCGATGGTGAAAATGGTTGTTCAAGGACTTCATGCCGTTGAAATGGTTAGGAAGTTAGTCGGAAACACTATGCCGTCACAAGCAGAGATGGGAACGGTAAGGGGGGACTATTCGGTTGATTCGGCTGTGCTTGCTA
This sequence comes from Patescibacteria group bacterium, assembly GCA_038061595.1. Classification (GTDB taxonomy): domain Bacteria; phylum Patescibacteriota; class Minisyncoccia; order UBA6257; family GWB1-50-10; genus JBBTYZ01. Next base: position 4,931 of record JBBTYZ010000006.1, read on the forward strand.
ATGCTCAAAAAAGGGGCATCAGGAATATCGTCCATGCTTCGGGGAATATTGCCGAGGCGGAACATGAGATTGCTCTGTGGTTCAAGCCAGATGAAATTCACGAATACAAGAGAGTTGAAGAGGATATAATGTTTTAGCGAAATTTTATCCACACCGACTCTATTGCGTGTAAGATTCAGATGTATACTTATATTAGACTCCGCTTATTAGATTCCGGATCAAATGATTCTTAAAGGGATTCCGTGGTTGTCTTGCCTCTTGGGGTAAGCACAGGAAACCCACTTGTCTTCTTGCCGGGAATCATCTAGAGCGGGGTTTTTGTTTGACTATTCTTTCAATGGACTGCTACCCTAATGGCAGTCCATTTTTAGTTAGAGGAGGAGAGAGATGGAAAATAAGGCGTTGGAACTCCAACAGGTCAGGTTTGAAAGGATGTTTTCCGAAAGGAAACAGATGGTGGTAGCTTTAGCAAGGAATTTAGTTTTGCTGTCTGACATCAAGGATTTAATCGAACCTGAAGATTTGGTACAAGAAACTCTACTCAAGGCTTGGAATGCCTTTGATACCTATGATCCAATCCGCAGTCAATTCTCCAGTTGGTTAATCGTGATAATGAAGAGTCTGTTCTGGAGCAAGCTTCGCGTCTATAAAAGACGAATTGGAGTTGTTCGTGTCCCTGTGAGTGAAAACGAAATCCGTTTATATGAAAACGCCTCCTCTCCGGCGCTATCAATGCCAGATACGCAACTCGTTGAAAATGAGTTGCAAGAGTCTATAGCATTTGCGTTGGGAAAGTTGTCTGTAGAACACAGAGATGCAGTTATCGCAATGGATATAATGGGACTGACATACGAAGAAGCGGGAGCACTTCTTAATATAGATTCAGGCACTGTTAAGAGTAGACTAAACCGAGCACATAAGATTCTTAAAAAAGATCCAAAACTTATTAGCCTTAACTCCGCATAACCCCCAAAAGGGGTTTTGTTGTATTATAATATAGCATAATAATATTATATTATTGTCAACTTTGACTAATTCGTCTATCTCCATAGGATGAGACGATAATGGAAACCTTGAAACCTAAAAAACTAAAAACAGGAGACATCGTGGGAGTTATATCGCCGTCTTTGCCTGTTTTCTGGAAAAAAAATCTTACTCGAGGAATGAAAAATTTGGAATCCCTTGGGTTCAAACCAAAATTAGGAGCAAAGGCCTTAGAGGTTCATGGAGGTTATCAAGCCGGTACCAAGGACGACCGTTTGAGCGATTTTCATGCTATGTTTTTAGACGATGAAGTTGAAGCGATATTTTGTGCAGGAGGGGGATATTCTTGCATACAGATGCTTCAGGGAATAGATTGGGATCTTATAGAAAAACATCCCAAGATATTTATAGGCTATTCGGACATAAGCACGCTCTTGAACCCAATAAACAAAAAAACTGGATTAATAACTTTTCACGGGCCTACCGTTGAGGGTGGTCTTTCCTCGGATTTGGGAATGCCGCTTAGTAAGGGCAAGAAGTTCATGATAAAAAGCATGAAAAACGCCTTAATGAAGGGAGAGAAAGGTTCACTGCCAAGTTTCACTGAGTGGAAAGTTCTGCGTCAAGGAAGAGCTGAGGGCCAGCTTGTTGGCGGTAACCTAGACGTGCTTACAAGCCTTCTGGGATCTCCATATGAGCCAGAGTGGGATGGGAAAATATTATTTTGGGAAGATACCGGTTTAACGATAGAAGATTTGGATAATTTCTTGTGGCGTTTAAGGATATCCAAGGTTTTTAAGAAAATTGAAGGCATGATAGTGGGTAGGATAACGGAGTTAAATTCCATAGACGATGAAACCGAAGGTTGGGCCAATTTAGACAAAGCGCCTTTAATCGAAGATGTCATTCTGCAAGCCACTGAAGGCTATAACTTCCCAATATTGTATGGAGCCGATTTTGGACACAACGTACCTTTAATGACTCTACCGATTGGCGCAAAAGCACTATTGGATTGTCCTAAATTAGGACGAGTAGGAAAAATATCTATATTGGAAAAATATCTTAGCGACTAAAACCCCGATTCGTTGAGTCGGGGTTTTTTGTTTGCTATTCTTAAGGTTATGGCTAAGAAGATTTTTATTGGTGTTGCATGGCCTTACGTAAGTGGCGATATCCATATTGGACATTTAGCCGGCTATTTATTGCCAGCTGATATTTTTGCCCGGTTCCACAGATATATTGGGAATGACGTACTTATGGTTTCTGGCTCGGATTGTTTTGGCACGCCAATTACAGTTGAGGCTGATAAGCAAAATACGACACCAGAAGAAATAGTTAAAAAATATCATCCGAAAAATGTTGAACTTTTCAAAAAATTAGGTATTAGTTTTGATTTATACACTAAAACCGATACAGAAAATCATAAAAAGGTTGTTCAGGATTTTTTTATAAAAGCGTTAGAAAGGGAATATATATTTAAGAAAAAAACAGACCAATATTATTCTGGGAGTGAAAAGCGTTTCTTGCCTGATAGATATGTAGTAGGAACTTGTCCGCGTTGTGGGTACGAAGATGCGCGAGGTGACCAATGTGATAATTGTGGGAGCGTTTTACATCCAGGAGAGTTAAAGGATGCGAAAGGCAATTTAACTGGTAAGCCCGTAACTCTGAAACAGACAGAGCACTATTTTTTCAATTGGCCACAATTGCAGAAGTTTTTGGAAAAATATATTAGTAAGCAGAAAAAATGGAGACCTTGGGTTATGAATGAAACCAAGGGTTGGCTGGAAAAAGGATTGAATGCTCGGGCCATAACTCGAGATTTGGATTGGGGAGTGGAGATTCCTACAGACAGAATTCCGGAAGGAATGCGGATAGAGGGCGCAGAAAATAAGCGGATATATGTTTGGTTTGAGGCGGTTATCGGATATTTATCTGCCTCCATTGAATGGTCCGGAAAGAATAATAAAGACTGGAAAGATTTTTGGTATAACGAAAAGGTGGAACATGCCTATTTTATGGGAAAGGATAATTTAGTTTTCCATACTCTTTTCTGGCCTGGCGAATTACATGCGTATGACGAAAAGATTCATTTGCCTGATTCGCTAATCATTAACCAATTCCTTAATTTAGAGGGAAACAAGTTTTCTAGGAGTAGAGGAATTACAATAGATTCAAATTATATAGTTGATGCCTACGGGCTAGATCCGGTGAGGTTTTATTTGACCCTTATTAACCCAGAGAATGCCGATGCAAATTTCAGCTGGGCGGACTTTGTGGGTAAGACAAACGATTTATTGATAAGCAATCTTGGTAATTTCATAAACAGAACACTCACCCTCGCCAAGGGGTTAAAATTCGATAAAGGCAAACCTGATTCCAAATTAGAGCAGGAAGTTTCGGAGATTATAGCAATGTCTAAAAAACACCTCGAATCCGCCGAATTTAGGAAATACGTGGAATCTATTTTGAGCCTTTCTCAGTTAGGCAATAAATATTTGAGCGAGAAAGAGCCGTGGTTTCTGAAAGAAAAAAACGCGATAAAATTTAAAGAAATAATGTCCAACTCTATCTTTATGGTTCTGGGTCTATTATTACTAGTGAAGCCACTCATGCCAGAATCGGCAGAAAAAATAGAGAAAATGATTGGAGTTGAAATTGGTTCATGGCCCAAAAAAGAAACAGACTATTTAATAAAACTTATTTCTGAAGTCAGAGTTGGTGAAGTTAAGCATTTATTTAACAAACTAGAAGACGAAGTCATTGAAAAGGAGAGGTCTAAAATTAAAAAATAGCCATTTGACACGACATCGAGTGGGGTTATGCTAAATAATAGCTTGAAGCTGTTGCTTCTTTGAAATTAAAGAAGGAGGCGGTTATGAAAAACTGGCGGGTTTCAGTCCATTTCTTATTTCTTTCTATCTCTCTCTTCGTCTTCCCGTTCAGAGCTCAATCCCAGGATCCGCGTCGGGTTTTATCGTCAGCGGAGAGATACAGGATGATTCAATCAATATCAGTTGATCTACAAGACGTTTTAAATGTCATCGACACCCTTTATTATAAGAAGTTAGATTATGTCGATTGCTATATCAAGATTCAAAATGGAGGTTTAAGCAACTGTCTTGATCCTTATTCCACTTATGTTACGGCGAAAGAAAGGGCCGATATGGAGGTTGAGCGTTTAGATCCCACATATTTCGGTGTAGGAATTAGAATGATATTTGGGGTCGGCGATAAGTTATGCCTGCTCATACCCATGAGCGATACAATCTCTATCGAAACTGGAGTGAAGGCGGGGGATATGTTGCTTTCTATTAATGACCAACCAATATTCGGATTAGAATCAGATAGTGTGCGAAAGATAATCATTGAGGGATTGGATACATTTTCTATAACCGTCAATCGAGACGGCAAGAAGATAGGACCACTTCACCTTACAAGAAAACTAAGATACAAAACTGATGTTGTTTTTGAAAAGATAGATTCTACACTAGCGCGCATTTATTTATTTGGATTCAATGCGCAGAGTTATGTGGATTTGGAGAATACTCTCCGGCGTGTACGAAAAGAGATTAAATCCGGCAGCTTTATTCTGGATTTGCGGTATAATCCGGGTGGCAATACGGGGTCTACTATAAATATAATCCACTTATTTGCGAGGGATTCAAATAGGTTGGTTGTAACTTTGAAGAATACCAATACGGGTTGGGTGGCAATCGACTCTGTTAAGAAAGTCGGAGAATTTCATGACTTAAATTTCGTTATATTGAACGAAAGGAGGACAGCTTCTGCTGCAGAACTTTTTTCTGGGGTAATGAAATCTTGGAAAAGAGCCCCGATTGTTGGTGACACCACCTTCGGCAAGGGAGTCGGGCAGCGATATGTTCTACTCCCAAGCGGCAATTTCTTACACTTATCAGTATTTGAGATGTTCTTAGGTGATAGCGCCAATGTAAGGATACAAGGTGTCGGCATTCCACCCGACTATTTCATTGTTAATAAGCCACCTTCGTCTAAGATGATTTTTCGTGATGATGAATTTCACACAGCCGTAAAAGTCATAAAAAGAACTATTCATTAATTATTAAAGTGAGGCATACAAAAGCCTCATTTTTGGTATAATTTTCAGATGAAGTATTTAAATTTTTCTTCGTTCCTTTTGAGGATCGGTCTTGCCTTCACATTTATATATGCAGCAGTGGGTTCCTTTTTAGAACCTAATTCTTGGATTGGTTTTTTTCCAGTATGGTTAAGAAATTTAGCGCCAGAAAATATCTTACTTACAGGATTTTCCGTTTATGAACTCGTTTTATCTGCGTGGTTGCTTTCGGGTTACAAAATATTAATAACGTCAGTTCTTTCCGCGATAACTATTTTTGGAGTAATAATATTCAACTTAGGAGCGATGGATATTATTTTCAGAGACGTGGCTATCTTATTCGCGGCGTTAGCGCTTTTGTTTTTGAATTTAGAGAGCAAGCAATCATAATGTTAATTATTACCTTTATAATTCTTTCAATTTTAGGGGCTTTGAATGCTGGCTACCTCGTCTTGAAGCACTACCAAAGAAAACCTCTGATTTGCCCTTTTAATCACGATTGCAACAAGGTAACTGAAAGTAAGTGGGGAAATATTTTCGGTGTTCGCAATGATGCCCTGGGCTTATTTTTTTATATCGCGTCTCTTGCGGGAATCATGACTGCGATTTCTAATCCAACCCTGGCGGATAATTTTTATAAATACATCCCCATAGTGAGTGGGGGAGCGTTTTTATTTTCGATCGCCCTTATAGGAATACAAATATTCATAATCAGGAATTACTGTTTCTATTGTATCGTCTCAGCGTTTATAAATTTTCTGCTATTTTTAAATAGCTTTTTCTTGAGATAAATTTTTGTCGGGCTGCCGGGAATTGAACCCGGTCTACATGCACCCCATGCATGCGTACTGCCGGTATACTACAGCCCGCCTTTGGCGGGTAAACCCGCTTAATTGATTTGATTATAAATCTTAATAAAAATAACCGCTATCATTTAGCGGTTATTTTTGTTTGGTCAATGTTCGGATGCAGCGAGTGCAGACGAGCGATCTTTTCCCCGTAACTAAAAGCCGGGTCCATTGAAGATTAGCCTTCTTTTTGCTGTAGGCGGTAGGATTATAGTGTCCTCTAAGGAGTTTTCTTGTTCCACCTCCCATATATGATTTTGCACATCTTTCACAAGCACGCATGGGGCTTATTGTATGTTTTTTGCTGGTTTAGTGCAAGTTCTGTGTGTTTTGCGGTGGGAAACTGACAAAAAAACGAGGATTTTCCTCGTTTTTATGGTCTTGCTTTGAGTTTCTGTTGGGTTTCAAATGTTTTCATTGTTATATAGTTTTTGTAATCGTTGGTTAGTAGAACCAACCCGAAGTAACCACTAATAACTAATAAGAAAAGACCGAGTAGTATGCTCAATAAAATGTTTTGAGGTCCTATCAAATTTCCTAATCTCAAGAAAAGATAAAGCGGGAACATTAAGAAAGTAATGAAATGTGCAAGCGCTATGAGCGTGGCTACCATTCGTTCCCTCTGTTCGAAAATCAATCTACTAATCTAATTATAAGTTATTTGTTGTTCCAATCAAGTCTATTAACCAATCACTGTCTCTTTGTAATTTTTCTTTAAGAAGTTGAACTCGTAATATTTTACGTTCTCTCCGGTCCCAGTCTGTAATATTATTATGTTTTGTGTTTGGGGTATTTTGAATATGATGCTCCCGGAAACGCTAGATTTCGGTGGCATTGAATTGAATGGGCCTTCTTCTGAGACTGGTTTCAAATTTGTTCCTACAGTACTCACATCAATAATTTCGAAAAGATATCTCGGTTCCACGCCCGCATAAGAGGTTGCCTCGTTGGTAAAGATTTTTATATTAACTTTCACCGTTCCATCAGATGATCGAGACAAAGATTCTACTGTTACTGTTAGATTGCTTTGGGGTAAAAGAGCGACGCTCGATTGTTCCTTGAAGATGATGGAGGTTGGGATTGATGCTGTTTGTGCGTTGCTTTCAACAATCTTGGGGGTTTGTGTTATGGTCGGGGTTTGGGGGTTTGAGTTCGGAGGCAACTCTGTTGAAGGAGAAAGTTCGTCTATGTGCTCTGCAAGCTCAATGGATATTTCTAAACTTTCCACCCGTTCTTTTAGAGTAGTTAGATTCGTTAGGACAATATAAAACCCCCCAATAGAAAGTATTATGAAAACTATGAATATTGTTAAAAATGTCTTCATAAACTTTTACTGCTCTTTTAACCACATTATATCATTCCGTGATATAATTTATAAAATATTATGGAGATAAAAATATTTTTGTACATAATCATTATTCTGTCGGCCACTTTCCATGAGTATGGACACGCTTTTGTAGCCAATTTTTTGGGAGACGACACCGCTAAACGTGAAGGTCGTTTAACATTGAACCCCTTAAAACATATTGATCCGCTGGGTACGGTTATTATTCCATTAGTGCTTTTACTCACCTCTGGAGTTTTTATAGGTTGGGCGAAGCCTGTTCCGTACAATCCCTATAATTTAAAGGACAAAAAATACGGCTCCTTGAAGGTTGGTCTGGCTGGCCCCGGAGCTAATTTTATTATCGCTATCTTACTAGGATTAATTATGAGGTTTTATCCGTCAGGGTTATTCGTAAATCCGCTATTTCCGCAGTTCCTTGGTCTCATAGTTTACATAAATATTTTTCTAGGCTTATTCAACCTACTTCCGATAGCGCCTTTCGACGGCTCTAAGATATTTGCCGATCTTTTCCCGAAACAAGCCAATATTATATTAAGTTCCGGTTTTGCTGGATTGTTTTTAGCTTTAATGGTCGGATTTTTCGTTATCCCACCCATAGCAAGAATTCTATTTCTTTTAATAGTTGGTGAAGGCCCGAATTTCTAGGTTATAATTGACAAAACGTCGGCTTTTTTGCTAATCTGTATAAACATTTTTATATACAATGCCCACAATAGGACAGCTTATAAAGAGAGGTAGGAAGAGAATCTCAAGGAAGGAAAAAACTCCAGGCCTTTCTTTTTATTTCAATTATTTGAAAAACAGACCGGTTGATTCTCCATCACCATTCAAACGGGGAGTTTGTGTAAAAGTTTTCACTACGACTCCTAAGAAACCGAACTCGGCTTTGAGAAAAGTGGCAAGAGTGCGTCTTACGAATGGGTCAGAGGTAACCGCTTATATTCCGGGTGAAGGGCATAATTTGCAGGAGCACTCTGTGGTTATGATCCGTGGCGGCAGGGTTAAAGATTTGCCGGGCGTAAGATATCATATTGTTAGAGGTGTATTGGATACTGGTGGAGTAGATAGGAATCAACAGAGATCAAAGTATGGGGCCAAACGTAAAAAGAAGGCATAAACCAAAATGCGAAAGAGAAGTTATTACAAAAAAAGAGAACATACGGGAGATTATGTGCACAATCGGGTTGATATGGGCCGGTTTATTAATTATTTAATGTCGGAGGGCAAAAAGACAACCGCCGAAAGAGTTTTCTACGCATCTTTGGAAGAAATCAAAAAGACAACTAAAGACGACCCGGTAAAAGTTTTTGAAAAAGCGTTAGAAAATGCTGCCCCTCTCCTTGAGGTTCGTTCAAGGAGGGTTGGTGGTGCTAATTATCAGATACCACAAGAAGTTTCTCCGCAAAGAAAGTTTTTCTTGGCGACTCATTGGCTTATCGATGCCGCGAGGAAAAGAAAAGGAAAACCAATGGCTTCAAAGTTGGCAGAAGAATTTATCGCCGCTTATAAAAACGAAGGCGCCGCGGTTAAGAAAAAACAAGATACTCATCGAATGGCGGAAGCGAACCGCGCGTTCGCAAGTTTCCTAAGGAGATAATATGCCCCGGCTTTATCCAATTGAAAGAGTCCGAGACATCGGAATCATTGCTCATATTGATGCTGGCAAGACTACTGTTTCAGAAAGAATTCTTTTTTATACCGGCGTATCTCATAAGATAGGAGAAGTGCATGAGGGCGATACTGTTATGGATTGGATGGAGCAAGAACGAGAAAGGGGAATTACAATTACCTCCGCTGCGACAACTTGTTTTTGGACTCCCACCTATAACAAAGGAGATAAGGCATTTGAGCACCGCATAAACTTGATTGATACTCCTGGGCATATTGATTTCACGGTTGAGGTCAAGCGCTCGCTTCGTGTTCTGGATGGGGCAGTAGTTATTTTTGATGGTGTTGCTGGCGTTGAGCCTCAATCGGAAACAAACTGGCATTATGCTGATGAATATAAAGTTCCACGTATTTGTTTTATCAACAAACTTGATAGAACCGGAGCAAGTTTTGAAAACAGTTTTAGGTCAATATTGGAACGTTTAACCCCGAACGCGATAGCGGTTCAAATTCCAATTGGTTTGGAGGGTAATTTTGAAGGAGTGATTGATCTCTTGAAGATGAAGGCTTATTACTCTGAAGGAGATAAGGGGGAAATTATTATAGAAAAAGAAATTCCGGATAATTTTAAGGAAGAAGCGATAAAGAAAAGAAAGGAACTGATTGAAAAAATAGTTGAGCATGATGACGCTCTTATGTCTCATTATCTTGAGGGCAAAGAACCAGATACGGATTCTTTGAAAAAGATTCTTCGTAAAGCGACTATTGCAAATACTATTGTCCCAGTATTTTGTGGCTCCGCTCTAAAGAATAAAGGAGTACAACTAGTGTTGGATGGTGTAGTAGATTACCTACCTTCCCCAATAGACATGCCTCCTGTAAAAGGTATTAATTCAAAACTTGAGGAAGAGGAATGTAAACCAGAAGACGATGCGTTCTTGGCTGCCCTCGCATTTAAAATAGCATCAGACCCTTTTGTGGGATCACTTACTTTTTTTAGAGTTTATTCAGGTGTGATGAAACGCGGAAGTTATATTTTGAACTCCACAAAAAACAATCAGGAACGTATCGGCAGGATTTTGCGTATGCACGCAAACCATCGGGAAGAGGTAGATGAGATTTATGCTGGTGATTTGGGCGCGTTAGTCGGCCTTAAAAATACCACAACCGGGGACACGCTTACTGATCCCGATCACCCACTTATATTAGAAAGAATTACATTTCCGGAGCCCGTTATCTCTGTTCGTATTGAACCGAAAACAAAAGCTGACCAGGAAAAAATGGGCATCGCGCTTCGTAGGCTTGGTGAAGAAGACCCAACATTTAGAATGGGGGGCGATCCAGAAACCGGAGAAACAATTATCTCTGGCATGGGCGAATTGCATTTGGAAATTATTGTTGACCGGATGAAAAGAGAATTTGGAGTTGGAGCAAATGTCGGTCGTCCTCAGGTAGCTTATAAAGAAACCATTAAAGGAAAATCTGAAGCTGAAGGAAAATATATTCGGCAATCAGGCGGTAAGGGTCAATACGGACATGTTTGGCTTAAGGTTGAGCCATTGGAACGAGGCAAGGGTTTTGAATTTATAAGTGCGATTAAAGGAGGAACCATTCCACAAGAATTTATACCCGCTGCCGAAAAAGGCATTGAAGAGGCGGTGCAAAAGGGCGTGCTCGCGGGCTACCCCTTAGTTGATCTTGCCGTAACTTTATTTGACGGTTCTTTTCATGAGGTTGATTCATCCGAAATGGCTTTCAAAATTGCCGGATCAATGGCTCTACAGGAGGCTGTGCGCCGATCAAAACCCGTTATCTTGGAGCCGGTTATGAAGGTGCAAGTTCTTGTTCCACCAGACTTTTTGGGTGACGTGACCGGAGATTTGAGTTCTAAGCGTGGAAAGATTAAAGAAATGGGCGAAAGGGGTACGATACGCATAGTCGATTGTGATGTCCCGCTTTCAGAAATGTTCGGTTATTCAACGGGGCTTCGTTCAATGACTCAAGGACGCGGTTCGTTCACTATGGAATTCAGTCATTATGAGGAAGTGCCTGCGAGCGTTGCCCAACTTATCATAGAGGGTAGGAAAAAATAGGGGGTTGACATATCTAGGGGGTTAAGTAGAATTAGTGCTACATTGTTTAAAAATAGGTCGAACTATTAATAAATTAAAAAATCATGGCAGAAAAAGCAAAATTTGAACGAAAGAAACCGCATGTAAACGTCGGAACCATCGGTCACGTTGACCATGGCAAAACGACTTTGACAGCGGCTATTACGCACGTCCTTTTTATGAAGGGACTCGCTGGTAAGGAAGAAAAAGTAGGAGAGATCGATAACGCTCCAGAAGAAAAAGCCCGAGGCATCACTATTGCCTTACACCATTCCGAATATGAGTCGGAGAAAAGACACTATGCACACATCGACTGTCCAGGACACGCAGACTATATAAAGAATATGATTACTGGTGCCGCCCAGCTTGATGGCGCGATTCTAGTAGTGTCCGCCGCTGATGGTCCGATGCCTCAGACAAGAGAACATATTCTCCTTGCTCGCCAAGTGGGTGTGCCAGAAATTGTCGTTTTTTTGAACAAGGTTGATATGGTTGATGATCCGGAACTTGTTGATTTGGTTGAGAGCGAGATTCGCGAACTTTTAAAGAAATATAACTTCCCAGGTGACAAAACCCCCGTTATTAGGGGTTCAGCCTTAAAAGCGTTGAATGCTAAGTCGGGTGATGATGCAGATGCCAAGCCGATTTTGGACTTGATTAAAGCTTTAGATGATTTTATTCCTGAACCGGTTCGTGAAATCGAAAAACCATTTCTTATGCCAATTGAAGACATTTTCTCAATTGAAGGACGAGGTACGGTTGTAACCGGCCGTGTTGAGAGAGGTATGGTAAAAGTGAACGAGGAAATCGAAATAATCGGTTTAAGACCGGTTCAAAAAACGGTTGTAACCGGAATCGAAATGTTCCAGAAACTACTTGATGAGGGAAGAGCCGGCGATAACGTTGGAATTCTTCTTCGTGGATTGAAGAAAGAAGACGTGGAGCGCGGACAAGTTCTCGCAAAGCCGGCATCCGTTACTCCGCACACAGAATTTGAAGCCGAGGTTTATGTTCTCTCTAAAGAAGAAGGCGGCAGACACACGCCATTCTTTAAAGGATATAAACCGCAGTTCTATATCAGAACAACCGACGTTACTGGTGAAGTTATTTTGCCAGAAGGCATTGAAATGGTAATGCCCGGCGACACTACTAAGATTACGGTTAAACTCATTGCTCCTGTTGCGCTTGAAGAAAAACAAAGATTTGCTATCCGAGAAGGAGGCAAAACTGTAGGAGCAGGAGTCGTAACCAAAATTTTTAAGTAGAATGCGAGCTTCGTTCTAAAATACTAACGCAATGCTCCGATCGCGGATCGGAGCATTGTTGTTATCTCGGAGTTCAGAAATTTCTATGGCAAAAAAAGAGGAGCAACTTTTAAAAGAAAAATTAAGATTAAGGATAAAAGCGTACGACGCTAAGCTTATTGATTCTTCGGTACGCCAGATTATTGACGCGATAAGGCGGCAAGGTGGTGAGGTTATTGGTCCGATTCCGCTTCCTACGGAGATTAGGCGTTACACCGTGAATCGTTCAACCTTCGTCCATAAGAAATCGGGCGAACATTTTGAGATGAGGGTTCACAAGCGTCTTATAGATATTTTGAATCCGAGCCAAAAGATTATTGAATCTCTTACGGACTTCAATCTTCCGAGTGGAGTGGATGTCGAGATAAAAACCGCTTAACCGTTGACTTCCCGAGTATTATCGAGTAATATCCATCCTTAAGGAGACGAAAGCCCCACAATATCTACGGAACACCGAGGCTCGTCTTCGGTTGTTTTTTTAAGCAGGAAAAATATGAATAAACTAATATTCAAAAAAGTCAGAATGACTCAAATTTGGAAAAACGACGTTGCCCTGCCGGTAACGATTTTAGAGTTATTTAAGGGAGATGGGATTGGTGAAATTAAGGAAGGAGACAGAGTCGCTGTAAGTGGCATCTCTAAAGGAAAAGGTTTTCAGGGCGTGGTAAAGCGCCATGGTTTTCATGGTGGTCCTAAAACTCACGGACAAAAAAATAGATATAGAGCACCGGGATCAATCGGTTCTACCGCTCCCCAAAGAGTTCTTAAGGGAAGAAAAATGGCAGGCCGTATGGGTATGGAAAGAGTAACCGTCAGAAATGTTGTTGTTGCTGAAGTAAAACCGGAGGAAAAAATCATCATGGTAAAAGGCGCGGTTCCCGGAGTGCGTGGTAGGGAGGTAGAAATAAGGAAATAATAATATGAAAGTGGAAGTTTTAGACAAAAAAAATAATAGAGTTGGGACAATGGAACTGTCCGAAAAAGTTTTCAAGAGAGCCTGGAATCCTAACTTGGTTCATCAGGTTTTGACTTCCATGTTATCAAATAAGAGGCAGCCTTTGGCAAATACTAAGGGGCGTGGAGAGGTTCGGGGAGGTGGTAAAAAACCGTATGCCCAGAAACATACGGGTCAGGCAAGAGCTGGTTCGACTAGGTCACCGTTATGGAAAGGAGGCGGTGTTACCTTTGGTCCGTCAAATGAAAGAAATTTTTATAGAAAAATAAATAAGAAAGTCAGAACTGCTGCGCTTTATTCGGTTTTATCCAAAAAAGCGAGTGATAAAGAAATTTTGATAATTGACGATTTAAAAATGGAAGACAATAAAACCAAGAAATTCGTCGCAGTTTTAAAAAATTTCTTGAAGGCTAAAGAGAGTGCTCTTATTGTAGTCGGTAAAGACAATAAGAACCTTTTTCTGGCTGCGAGAAATATACCAAAAATTGACGCGGTGGACATTTCTTCATTGAATCTAATGTCTTCCTTGAGTCACAAGTATATTTTATTTGATAAAGAAGCCGTCTCAACTTTAAATAAATAAAAAAATGAGTATTTTTTCAAAAAAAGATAAAAAAGTTGAGAAGGTTTTGAAGCCACAAATTAAAGTCGTGGCTAAAGAAAAAATAGTTCCGGCTAAACACCTATCTAGCATTGTAAGCGTCTTAAAAAAACCTTGGGTGAGCGAGAAGGCTACTAATCTAGGTAAACATAACCAATATGTTTTTTTGGTTGATAAGCGGTCTAACAAGAATGAGGTCAAAGAAGAAATTCGTAGGCGTTATGGTGTGGAGGTCACTTCGGTGAACACTGTCCGGAAACAAGGCAAGGTTAAAAGATATAGGAATTTTTTATCAAGACAAGAACTTACAAAGAAAGCAATTGTGACTTTGAAGGCCGGACAAAAGTTGGAGATAGTATAAAAATTTATGAAACAATATAAACCAACAACTCCAGGTAGACGCGGTGCGAGCGTCGTCGATTATAGCGTCCTTACTGTGGGTAAGCCATTCAAGAAACTTACAACCAGAATAAGAACTCATGCCGGTAGGAACAATCAGGGCAGGATTACAATGCGCCATCAAGGCGGAGGGAATAAGATAACATATCGCTTGGTTGATTTTAAACAGAACAAATTCGGGGTCCCCGGCGTTGTAGAAACATTAGAGTACGATCCTTATCGTACAGCTTTCATAGCATTGGTGGTTTATAGAGATGGAGACAGGAGATATATCTTGGCGCCTCAGGGAGTTAAGGTTGGAAGCAAAATAATTACGTCTGAAGACGCTCCTTTTGAACCGGGGATGAGGACAATTTTAAAGAGAATTCCAGTTGGTACTTTTGTTCATAACATTGAGTTTACGCCAGGAAGAGGCGGTCAGTTAGTTCGTTCTGCCGGTTCTGGAGCTCAGATTTTAGCCAATGAAGATAACTATACCCACATTAAGATGCCGTCGGGGGAAATAAGGAAGATTTTATGGAGCGGCTGGGCGTCAATTGGACAGGTTTCAAATCCAGAGCATAATTTAACGGTCATCGGTAAGGCTGGTAGAAATCGCGCTATGGGTATTCGTCCAACAGTGAGAGGTAAAGCAATGAATCCGGTTGACCACAAATATGGTGGTGGAGAGGGTAATACGCAAAGAGGAACAAAGCGTCCTAAAGATATTTGGGGCAATATTACTGGTGGTCACAAAACCCGCAATAAAAAGAAATGGTCAAGCAAATTGATCTTAAAAAGAAGGCCCAAAAAATTAAGAAAGAAATAATTTAAACATTATGTCTAGATCAGCTAAAAAAGGTCCATATATAGATCCAAAACTTTTAAAGAAAGTCTTGAAGTCAAAACCAGACGGTAAGACGGTCATTAAAACTTGGGCAAGGCATTCGGAAATTTCCCCGGAAATGGTGGGCTATATTTTTGGCGTTCATAATGGAAAGAACTTTATTGAAGTTAGGGTTACTGAAGATATGGTTGGTCATCGGCTTGGAGAATTTTCTCTAACAAGAAAATTCGTAAAGCATGGTGGTAAGATGCAGCGTGATTTGGAATCGGGCGCAACCGCTAAAGAGGGAGCACCTGCAACTCCGGCTGCGAAAAAATAAAAACAAACATGACTAATATCATTACGGCAAAATTAAAATACCTCCGGCTTCCTCATAGAAAAACTCGCTTTGTCGCGAACCTCATTAAGGGTTTACCAGTTGATGAAGCGGAAGCTCAACTCATGCTAAATTCGAGGCGCGCTTCTCCTGTTCTATTAAAACTTCTAAAATCGGCTATTTCTAATGCAAAGAATAACAATAAACTAAGTTCGGACAGTCTCTATATTAAAGATATCCGCGTTAATCAGGGCAATATGTTTACGAGATATACTCCGCGTGCCAAAGGTTCGGCGAGCCCTATTCAGAAGAAGACGAGCCATGTAATTCTGGTTTTGGGCGTAAGAGAAGCCAAGCCGCCAAAGTTTCTTATTAAAGAAAGAGAGAAGAAAGTTAAAAAAACTGTTGAATCTAAAAAAGATACAGAAAATAAATTTAAGGATAAGGATAAAAAAGCGGTTGGAGTAAACCCCATCTCTAAGCCAGGGTTCTTTAAGCGAGTCTTTAGTAGAAAATCAATATAAACTTATGGCACAAAAAATAAAACCGAATACATTCAGATTGGGAATTACGCTTCCTTGGTCCAGCCAATGGTTTTTCAAACGTACTTTGAGATTTTTTCTTGAGGAAGACCATCTCGTTAGAGAAATAATAAGAGACAAAATTCTTGCTGCGGGCATTGCCGGCATCGATATACAAAGGACTAATGACACAATCAGAGTATCAATAAAAGCCGGACGCCCCGGACTTATAATTGGACGTGGCGGAAAGGGGATAGACGAACTGAAGACAGCCTTACATAAAGCGGTGAGTGCTCTGCGTAAGAAGAATAAAGTTTTGAAACCATTTAATTTGAACCTCAATGTTGAAGAATTAAAACGTTCCGACGTTTCTGCGGCAATTGTTGCCCAGCAAATGGCATTCGATATAGAAAAGAGACTGCCCTACAGGAGCGTGGTCAAAAGAAATTTGGAGAGTATGAAACAAAACAGAGGAGTTCAGGGCGCAAAGATCAAAATGTCCGGCAGGTTAAATGGCGGAGAAATTGCCCGAGTTGACCAATTGTCATTCGGAAAAATGCCATTACAGACATTAAGAGCTGATATAGATTACGGTGAAGCGACAGCTTTTAATAGTTATGGAACGGTTGGGATAAAAGTCTGGATTTATAAAGGAGAAGTATTTAACGAGAAAAAATAAACATGTTGCAACCAAAGAAGCAAAAACATAGAAAAATGCAGAAAGGCAGATCTTTGAAGAGAATGAAGGAAACTCGCGGAATAAAATTGAGTTTCGGCAGCTTTGGTTTGCAAGCTACGACTGCAAAGTGGATAACCGCCAACCAAATAGAAGCTGCTCGTAAAGCGATAACCAATTCTTTGAAAAGAGAAGGTAAAATTTGGATAAGGATATTTCCAGACAAACCAATAACCAAACTTCCTCCGGAGGTTACGCTTGGAGGCGGAAAAGGAGAGGTTAGTCACTACGTCGTTCCTGTTAAGCCTGGCAGAATTTTATTCGAGATTGATGGGGTAAAAGAAGATGCGGCACGCGCGGCATTGAGGCTTGCAGGTCACAAATTGCCGGTCAGAACGAAAGTAGTTATTAAATAAAAACATGGATAAAAAAGAATTCGAACAATTTAAATCAAAATCAATTGCTGAACTAGAAGGGGCCCTGATGTCGTTTAGAGACAATTTACACGTTCTTAAATTCGATTTGTCTTTAGGAAAGGTTAAGAATATAAGAGAAATCAGGAAGGTAAAGAAAGTTATTGCAAAACTTTTGACTTTGAAAAATTCTGCAACAGCAATAAAAACATGAGAAAACTTCAAGGCACAGTAGTGTCCGACAAAATGAACAAAACAAGAGTAGTTGCCGTTCTACGCTTAAAGAAGCACGCGCGCTATCTTAAGTATTACAAGGTTACAGAAAGATTTAAGGCGCACGACGAGAACAACGAATATAAAATCGGCGACAAGGTGGAAATACAAGAAGTTCGTCCGATGTCCAAAGAGAAGCGTTGGAAAATAATTGGAAAAATATGATTCAAGAAAGATCAATATTAAAAGTTGCCGATAATAGCGGTGCAAAAACTGTTCGCTGTTTTAGGATTTTGGGTGGAAGTGGTCGTCATTATGCCAGAATTGGAGATATTGTGGTTGCATCTGTTCAAAAGGCTGAACCTCGTAATAAACAGCAGGTTAAAAAGAAAGACATAGTTAAAGCACTGGTTGTTCGCCAAAGGGCACCAATGAGGCGGCCTGATGGTTCTTACATTCGTTTCGACGACAATGCAGTTGTTTTAATAGATAAAAAAGAGCCGAGGGCAACAAGAATATTCGGTCCAATTCCTAGAGAGATAAAGGAAAAAGGTTATGATACCATTGCTTCTTTGGCGCCGGAATTGGTGTAAATTTATGAATATCAAAAAAGGAGACAATGTAAAAATTTTAAAGGGCAAAGATGCCGGCAAGACTGGTAAGGTTATTAGGGTTTCTGAAAAAGACAATAAAATTACTATTGACGGTTTGAATGTTTTCAAAAAACATTCAAAACCCAAACGCCAAGGGCAAAAAGGAGAAATAGTAAATGTTGTGAGGCCGCTAGACGTATCTAATGCTCAGATTGTCTGTCCGAGCTGTAATAAGGCGACAAGAGTGGGGCATAGGATAAATGAAAAACAAAAGACCCGATATTGCAAAAAGTGCAATGCCGCAATATAAATCTATGGATAAGAATTACGAAATAATTAGAAAAAATTTTGATAAGATAGTTGTTAATGTTGGCGTTGGTAAAATGCGTTCCCAGGGTGGTTTTGATGAAAAAGTTTTACCGTTAATCATGAAAGAATTGTCCGAGATAACAGGACAAAAACCTTCTCCACGCCCTGCTAAAAAATCCATCGCTGGTTTCAAGACGCGGGAAGGCGAAGTTTTGGGCCTCAAGGTTTCTTTGAGAGAAAAAAGAATGGCTGATTTTTTCTTGCGCATCATTAATTTCGTTCTACCTCGGGTAAAGGATTTCAGGGGGCTGGAATTGAGCAATGTAGACCAAAACGGGAATTTGAATATAGGCATAAGAGAACAGTTTGTTTTCCCTGAAATAAGCGCCGAGAAATCAAAAGTCAATTTTGGTATACAGATAACCGTTGTCCCTAATAATAAGGATAGGGATAAAGCGATTGATTTGTATCGATCGATTGGGGTACCATTGAAAAAACTTTAACTATGGCAAAAACATCTGTAAGGGCGAGAGCCCGCAAAAAACCCAAATTCAGTTCACGTACGGTGCGACGTTGTTTTCGTTGCGGTCGTGGGAGGGGATATATGCGTGAATTTAACCTTTGCAGAATTTGTTTCAGAGAGCTCGCATCTAAGGGTGAAATTCCGGGTGTAAAAAAATCTTCTTGGTAATATGTATATAAATTTATTAGTGAAAATTAAAAATGCCCAAGCCGCTGATAAGAAATCATTAAAATCGCCTTTTACTAAAATGGATCAGGCGGTTGTTGAGGTTCTTCAAAAATACGATTTCATAAAAAAATTAGAGGTTAAGGGTAGATCATTTAAAAAAGTTATGGAGTTGCAATTAAATCCAGAACGCCCGATACAAGGCGTAAAATTCCTAAGTCGTCCATCAGTGAGAAGATACGGAGGTTATAAAGATTTCAGGAGAGTTAAAGGCGGAGAGGGAATACTTGTGGTTTCAACACCGAGGGGAGTTTTGAGCGGTGTTGATGCTAGGAAACAGAAAGTCGGCGGAGAGCTTTTGTTTGAAATTTGGTAAAAAAATATGAGTAAGATTGGAAAACAAATAATTAAAATACCGGCAGAGTTGGAAGTTGTTCTCGGGGATACTATAAAGATTAAAAGTTCGAAAGCCGAGCTTAATTTTCCTATCTTAGAAAATATTGAAGCGAATTATGATTCGGAAAAAAGAGAATTGAGGTTTACTGCTAAAAGCGATGATAAGCAGTCTCGTAGTAACTGGGGCACACAAACATCCATCGTCAAAAATGGCGTAGAAGGCTTGACTAAGGGTTTTGAGAAAACTCTTCTCTTGGAAGGGGTAGGCTACAAAGTGATTAAAGAAGGGGAAGACCTGGTTCTAAGCCTCGGTTTTTCTCATCCAGTCCGTTTCAAGGGTAGGGCGGGTATCTTATTTGAAGTGGAAAAAAACACTATTTTGAAAATAAAAGGTTTTAATAAAGAGGTAGTTGGACAGGTTGCCGCAGAAATCCGAGCATTGAAGAAACCAGAGCCTTATAAAGGAAAAGGTTTTCGCTACTCTGATGAGGTAATTATAAGGAAGGCCGGCAAGAAAGCTGCAACGACAGCTGGAGGGGCGGCATAAATATAAACAACATGAAACAAGTCAAAAACTTAAATAAAATAAGGATTCGTAGGAAAGCTCGGGTTCGTGCCAGGATTATTGGTACCGCTATAAAACCACGACTCTCCGTTTTTAGGAGTAATAAAAATGTTTATGTTCAGCTTATTGATGATGTGGCTCAAAAAACTCTCGCATCCGCTTCTACCTACAATACAAAAACAAAAGGCACGAAGTCGGATCTGGCGAAAGAAGTAGGCGATGCGATAGCTAAGAAAGCCAAGGAATTAGGAATTGTTTCAGTAATTTTGGATAGAGGTTCTTCAAAGTTTCATGGTCGCATAAAAGCAATAGCAGAAGCTGCCCGTGAAGGCGGATTGAAATTATAATAATATGGCTATGTTTAGGAAAAATTTTAAAACACCGAGCGAATTCAGAGAAAAGACTCTTGAAGTGAGCAGGGTGACTCGTGTTATGGCGGGCGGCAAGCGTTTTAGTTTTCGCGCAACCGTTGTCTTGGGTGATATGAAAGGAAGGGTTGGTTTAGGTATTGCGAAAGGATTGGATGTCGCCTCCGCCGTAGAGAAAGCAAAGAAATATGCTAAAAAGAATATGATAACATTCGTTCTGAAAGACAATCGTACAATTCCTTACGATGTGGAAGCAAAATATGGTGCTGCGAGAGTTAAATTGAAACCTGCTAAAATGAACCACGGTCTTATCGCTGGAGGATCATCTAGAGCCGTTTTGGAGGTTGGGGGAGTTAAAGACATATCAGCAAAAATATTGGGGAGGACAACCAACAAGATTGCGAATGCAATGGCAACAATTATGGCGCTTTCAAAATTTAAGAAAAAAGAAAAACATGCAACTACATCAGCTTAAACCGAGAACAAAAAGAAGGAATATAAAAAGAGTAGGGCGAGGCGGAAAACGCGGAACCTACTCCGGCCGGGGGACGAAAGGTCAAAAGGCTCGTTCGGGACACGTTATTAGGCCAGCCGAAAGAGATTTGTTTTCAAGAATTCCTAAGTTAAGGGGTGTTAAGAATAGACCCAGGAGAGAGAAGCCAATTGAGATAAATTTGGGTCTTTTGGACAGCAAAATTAAAGGTAGTATTGTAAACCGCAAAACATTAGTGGAGGCCGGTTTAATTGGGGGTCTTCGTGATGATGTTAAGATTCTAAGCATGGGAGAGGTTAATAAAAAATTGATGGTTGAGGGATTGAAGATGTCTAAAAAAGCTAAGGAGAAGATAGAGAAGGCTGGAGGAGAGGTTAAATAAAAAATGAATAAGTTCCTACAAGTTTTCAAAATACCAGATCTTAGGAAAAAAGTCCTGATGGTTTTGGGACTTCTTGTGTGTTTCAGACTACTTGCCGCAATCCCAATTCCAGGCATTGATCCATTAAAATTAAGTCAGTTTTTTTCTTCGAATCAAATATTCGGTTTCTTAAATGTTTTCTCGGGTGGCGGATTATCCAATTTATCACTTGTTATGTTGGGCGCAGGTCCGTTCATTACCGCATCTATTATAATGCAGCTTCTCACAATCGTTTTCCCTAAATTAAAAAAAGCTTATTACGAAGAAGGTCCCGCCGGTAGGGCCAAGTTCAGTCGTTACTCGAGATATTTAACTGTGCCCTTAGCGTTTCTCCAGGCCTATGGATTCTTAAATCTTTTGGTTTCTCAGGGTGTCTTAAATCCTCTCCATGGCCTCGAGCTTTTGCGCACTGTTTTAGTTGTCACAAGTGGTAGCGTGCTTTTGATGTGGATAGGCGAACTTATAACTGAATATAAAATTGGAAACGGAATCTCCTTCATAATTTTTGCCGGCATAGTGAGCAGTTTGCCACAGTATGTGTCTTCAAGTTTCTTGTCTTACAATCCCGGAGTTATACCAACCTATATAGCTTTTATTGTGTTAAGTATCGTAGTTATAGCCGGAGTTGTTTTCGTGACCGAAGGAGAAAGAAAAATGCCTATTTCTTATGCTAAACAAGTACGTGGCAACAAAATGTACGGTGGGGTTGCAACATATCTACCATTAAAAGTTAACCAGGCCGGAGTTATACCAATTATATTTGCGATTTCTATACTTTTATTCCCGCAGTTTTTGGCGCAAATTGTAGCAATCGTTTCTCAGCCGCTATCACTAGCCTTAAACAGTTTGGTTGCAAAGGTTTTGAACAACATTGCGATTTATAGCTTGTTGTATTTCTTTTTGGTTGTTATTTTTACTTATTTTTATACATCTATCACTTTTGATCCCAAAGAAATTGCTAAAAATTTACAGCGGGCTGGAGGATTCATTCCTGGTATCAGGCCGGGGGAGGCGACCGCGGAAGCTATTGGACACACCGTTCGGCGCATAACTCTTTTTGGTGCGTTATTCTTGGGTATCATTGCTGTTTTGCCGAACATAACTCAAATCGTGACGGGCATAAGCTCGCTTGCCGTGGGAGGCGCTGGCCTCCTCATCGTAGTGTCGGTTGCGCTTGAAGTAATGAAGCAAATCGAGTCTCAGTTAACTGTCCGAGAGTACGAAGGGATTTTTTAGGGGATTGTAACCTTGATATTGACATAACATATATTATATGTTATCATTAGAAAAGTAAGTTTCCATAAAGGTGAAAAGCACCTTTTGCGGAGAGAAGATCTCTTCGAGGCATTGTGCCGGAAACGTTTTCAAAAATAGGCAAGGTTTTCATGGGTCCGTCTTTCGTGTGGTTGATGTACGTAATGCCATGGCTCGTTTCAAACATCGTGCCGGTGGCGTTCGTCCTGCTTTTCATGGGCTGGATCTACACAAGCTCCATGCTTGCAATGCGTGTGCGGAAGGTGTCGGCGTATGTGCGGAAGTGGTCGGCGTTCTGGGACGTTTTTTCTCCCCAGGCAGCGGTGGACGCGAAGCTCGCCGAACTCGCGCGCAATCTGGACATCACCTTTCAGGATCAGTTCATCCAGCGGTTCAGTAGTCAACTGAAACCAGCCGGCATGACGGATGAGGAATACCCCGCCTACGTGCATTCGCGGGTGGACAAGGCGAAGTCAGAGTTTTGGCACGCCGTAGAGGTCGCGAAGGGGATGGGTTGTAAAGTCCCGACGTCTTACAAAGACGTTCTGGGCAAACCCCTGATGGTTCGCATGAAGTAACTCATCACGAAGAAACGGTATCGCCGTCCCGATGTACATCGGGACGGCGTTTCTTTTTCTCCAATCATTCATTACTTGACATAATTATTTTATTGTGATAGTATGTATGCAGTAAAGTTTCTTGAAAGGCGCAGACCGTCTTTCGTAGGAGAGCAGACCTCTCTTAGGCATTTTGCCAGAAACAGTTTCAAAACGAGGTGGGTTATGTTCTGGATTACTAGCGTGTTTGTGGCGGTTCCCGTGATGATGTTGGGGTTTGTGATTCTGCGCTTGAGGTCGCGTTTAAACGCGTTCGCGCATGAATTCGCTCCCCAGTTGGTGGTGGATCGCCGCATCGCCGAACTCTGGTGCGTTCTGGACAACAGTTTCAGTGTCCAGATTTCACTCCAGCAAGATGGAAGTTCCACGGCGTCGAGGGAAAGAGCTCTCGCGACTGCGAACGCAACCGTGGCAAGGGCCAAGGCCGCCTACATGAAGGCCTGTCGAATCGCGGAGCACGAGGGGTACTTCGTTCCTGTGAATCATCTGCAAGCCGAAAGCCTGGCTCGTAACTTCGATCTTCTCAAGCGTGGCACGGTCACGGCGTAGCCCATCAAGAAGAAACGTATCGCCGTCTCGATGTACATCGGGACGGCGTTTCTTTTTCTAAAAAAGCTATTATTATAGTAAATATGCGAAAGGCAATAATTATTTATGGACCTCCGGGTTCAGGAAAGGGGACGCAGGCTGAACTTTTGGCCAAGCGGTTTAGTTTTATTCATTTTGATACGGGAAGATACATAGAATCATTGGTTCATTCTCCAGAGATGAAAAAAAATGTGATTGTGCAAAGAGAAAGAAAGTTTTTTGATACAGGCAAGCTTTGCACGCCAAGTTGGGTTTTAAAAACTGTTAAAGAGGCAACCCGCAAGGTTGCAAAAAGCGGTTATGGAATAGTTTTCAGCGGTTCCCCGAGAACTCTTTTTGAAGCATTCGGAGATCAGAACCAAGAAGGGTTGCTTGCCGAACTTAAGGGTCTCTTTGGAAAAAATAATATTTTTGTGGTTCAGTTAGGCGTTAAAGATCAGAGCTCAATGATTAGAAATAGCCACCGTTTGATTTGTTCGGTTTGTGGATTACCTGTAATGCGAGTGCATAAAAACGAACATTGTTCTTTTTGCGGAGGGGCTTTCAGAAGAAGAACCCTAGACAAGCCCGAGATAATAAAAGTACGCTTAAAAGAATACCGCGAAAGGACTTATCCTATAATTCAAAACATGAGGAAGAGAGGAGTTAGGGTGTTTGAAGTTAATGGAGAGCCCGTTCCGTACAAAGTTAATCACGAACTCATTAAGAAGTTAAAATTAAAATGATTCGTTTGAAGACGGAGAAAGATCTGGAGAAATTGAGAGTGTCGGGTAAAATTTTGGCCTCTGTTTTGAAATCGTTATCCGTGGTAGCGAAGGAGGGGGTTGAGCTTAGGGAATTAGATGAGCTCGCGAGGAAGCTTATAAAAGAAGCGGGTGCTAGGCCAGCCTTTTTGGGTTATACCCCTGGAGGCGGACGTAAGCCGTATCCTGCGGCAATATGCACATCGGTTAACGATACAATTGTTCATGGTATCCCGACAAAATATAAATTAAGAAAAAGAGACATTTTAAAAATAGATTTGGGTGTCCAATATGAAGGATATTTTACTGATTCGGCAGTAACGATTGGTATAGGTGAGGTTTCAAATATAGCGAAAAAGTTGATGTTGGTTACAAAGGAGGCTTTAGCTGCCGGCATTGAAAATTGCAGGCCTAATGGGCATTTGGGTGATATTGGTTGGGCCGTAGAGAAAGTCGTAAAGAAGGGGGGTTTTAAGGCAATAAACGGGCTTACCGGACACGGGGTGGGGTTTGAGGTACATGAGGATCCGACCATCTACAATTTTGGTGATAAGGGTACTGGGGTGAAATTAAAGCCAGGCATGGTCCTCGCAATTGAGCCGATGGTAAGCGCTGGCTCTTCCGATATAGTCCAAGATAATGACGACAGTTATAAAACCGCAGACGGAAGTTTATCCGCTCACTTTGAACATACGATTGCGATAACCGAAGATGGAATTGAAGTGTTAACAAAATAGAAACCGCCTATTCGGCGGTTTCTTCATTTTCTTCTTTAGTTTCTACTTCAGGCTCCTCTTCGCCCTCTTCTTTCTTTTCTCCGGTCGGTTTTGTCCAGCTTGCAAAATCACAATCAGGGTAGCGAGTACATCCGTAAAAGAATCTAGCGCGTTTAGTTCGTTTTCGAACAATTTCACCTTCGCCGCACTTGGAGCATTTTATTCTTTCTCCTTTTTCATTTTCAATTCCCACATTTTTCTTTAATGATTTTGCATTTTTACAATTCGGGAAACCACTGCAGGCCAAGAATTTTCCGAACCTCCCGGTTTTTATAACCATAGGTTTGCCGCATAGATCATCGTGTACGCATTTTGATTTGGGTGAACTATTTTTTCCCGTACAATCGCAGACTTCGTCGGTTGTCTCCGGTGGCGGTGCGATTTTATCCGGAACCTCTTCATATTTCTTTTTGAGGTTATCCGCAAACGGCCCATAGAAATCTCCGATTAGTCTTTGCCATTTTTCTTTACCCTCTGCTACGTTATCGAGTTGTTCCTCCATTTTAGCTGTGAATTGAATGTCCACTATTTGAGGAAAGTGTTCGGTTAAAACCTTGTTGACTAATGTTCCTATCTCGGTTGGTTCAAAGCGCCTTGCTTCGTTTTTCTGAACATAATTTCTCGTTTGGATAACAGATAGGGTTGGGGCGTAAGTTGATGGGCGGCCTATATCAAAAGATTCTAGGGTTTTTATTAGGCTGGCCTCATTGTAACGCGGTGGCGGTTCCGTAAAATGTTGCTCAGGCTTTATTTCATCAAGTTTCAGAGTTTCATTTTCCTTGAGTTCGGGCAGCTCGTGTTCCTCGAATTTTTGTGGCCAAGCCTTAAGGAAGCCGTCAAATTTCAAAATATTGCCATTGGCTCTAAGTTCATAATTCTTATCTTTTGATTCAGCGGTGACCCCCACGCTCGTTGCATCGAAAATCGCCTGTGGCATCTGCGTTGAAATGAACCTGCGCCAGATAAGTTCATATAATTTTTTCTCTTTTGGATCTTCCACAGTTATCTCATCCGGTGTTTTTGCGGGATCGGCCGGCCTTATTGCTTCGTGCGCCTCCTGCGCTAAACGTGATTTTGTTTTAAAAATTCTTGGCTCGTCTATTAAATATTTTTTACCAAATTCCTTTTCTATAGTAACTCTCGCGGCGTCCAATGATCCCTGCGAAAGATTCACGGAATCTGTTCTCATGTAAGTTATGAGCCCGTTTTCATAAAGTCGTTGGGCGAACATCATTGTTTGTTTGGCGCTCCAATAAAGTTTTTTTGACCCTTCTTGTTGAAGAGTGCTCGTTATGAACGGAGGGAGGGGATTCTTTCTTACCTCTTTTTTGATAATCTCATTAATTTTAAACTCGGAGTTTTTTAAACTATCGCCAATTTTATCCGCCTCTTCTTTGTTTTTAATTCCGAGCTTGGTAATTGACTCACCGTTTATCTTATTAAGACTCGCGATAAACTTACCTTTTTTCGCTTCGAGATCCACATCAATCGTCCAATATTCATCGGCTTTAAATTTTTTTATTTCTTCTTCTCTTTCCACAATGAGGCGGAGCGCAACAGATTGAACTCGGCCGGCAGAAAGGCCTCTTATTATCTTTTTCCACAAAAATGGGGAGAGCTCATAACCAACTAGGCGGTCCAGTATCCTACGCGCCTGTTGGGCGTTTACCCTGTTTATGTCTATGTTTCTTGGAGACAAGAGTGCGTGTTGGAGGGCGCTTTCCGTTATTTCGTGAAATACAATACGCTCTATATTATTTTTATTAGGATCAAGCCCTAATGCTTGAGTTAGATGCCAAGCGATTGCCTCACCTTCTCGGTCTTCGTCAGTTGCGAGAATAATTTTATCTGCTTTCGCCGCCAGCTTTTTAAGCGCATTCACGTTTTTCCTTGCCCTTACCGGGATGATATAGTGCGGCTCAAAATTATGTTCGATGTCTATGCCCAATTTGCTCTTAGGCAGATCTCTCACGTGTCCGTAAGAAGATTCGATTTTATATTTTTTCCCCAAAAACTTGCTTATTGTTTTTGCCTTGGTGGGCGATTCTACGATTACAAGATTCATGATTTAGATAAAAATTTTCCGTTTTTTTCTTCCAATAATCCTTCAATTGTAAGGAATGTTAGATTTCTATTCACGATATAAGGTTCAAGTTTAGTTATTTCTGATATGCTGTCAACATCAAGTGGTTCTTTGGTGTTTTGCATGGCGCTTAAAATGAGCAATTGCTCTTTATTACTTATCACCGAGTAATCGTTTTTCGCGACTGTTTTAAATTCGCCGAGGCCCAGATCTTCAATAACATCTTCCGCGCTTGTGATGAGTCGAGCGCCGTCTCTTAAAAGCATATGCGAACCTTTGTAATTAGGATGATTTGCGGGGCCTGGTACGACCAAGACTTCGCGTCCCTGGTTCAAGGCGTGCCTTGCTGTTGAAAGAGAGCCCGAGTCTATAGAAGCTTCGATGATTATAACCCCAAGAGATAGGCCGCTTATTATTCGGTTTCGTTCCAAAAATAGCGCGTCATAATAATTTCCTGTTTCTTGTCGTTCTGATAACAAACATCCGTTGGTTTTAAGCATCTGCTGAGCAAGACCGAAATGTCTGCGCGGATATACTTCTTTAACACCGTTTCCTAAAACTGCAATCGTTTTGCCATTTCCCAAAAGCGCTCCCTCGTGGGCGGCTGCATCAATGCCAAGTGCAAGCCCGCTTACTATTGTAATTCCTTTTTGAGCCAAATCACGCGCTAGTGATTTCGCTGTGTCTATGCCTTCGCGAGAGGCCTTCCTTGTGCCGACGATGGAAATCAACACCTCATCCTCTTTTGGTAATTTTCCTAAATAATAAATTTTAGAAGGGGCTCCGGAGACCTCTTTTAAAAGGCGAGGATATTCTTTGTCTTTAATTAATACACTTTTTATTGTTGGGGACATTAGAACTATGATAAACTACTTAATGTAAGTATGTAAATTTACATGAAATATCCCATTTTTAAAATAAGAACAATGCTGGTTTTAAATATCCTAAGCTTAATTGTCCTTTTTATAACTCTCATTTTGATAATTTTGAACAAAGAAAGTCTGAATCAGCCGATTATTCTGCATTACGATTCGTTTGGGGGCATTGATCTCTTTGGTACGCCCAATGATTTGTGGGGGATTTGGCTGGCCGGATTGGTAACTGGTGTGGTTAATGTGTTTTTGGGCGCGGCATTCTTTTACAGAGAAAGAATACTTACTTATCTATTTCTCGGGGCGAACGTCGTAATTGCTATACTGGTTTTAGTTGCGGTCGCGAACATTATTTCAGTAAATTAATGGATACCAACTCGGTAATAATTTTAACAGTTGTAATTCTTGGTTTCGGATTTATTTTTTGGTTTCTAAAAAGTAAGTTACAAGCACCGAAAGAAGATAGTCAAGCATTACTAATGCTTCAGAACCAATTAAATGAAGTCACAAGAACCCTTAATAGTCGTCTGGGCGAATCAACAGATCTTATGCAGCGGCACAGTCAATCTACTATTAAGATTACCCAAACTCTGACAGAAAAATTAACTCGGCTTGAGGAGACTAATAAGCAGGTGGTTAATTTTGCGGATCAACTTCAGAGCCTTCAAGATATTTTGAAGAATCCCAAACAAAGGGGTATTTTGGGCGAATATTATCTGGAGACGGTTTTGAAAAATGTGCTACCACCTGGTTCATACAAGATGCAATATGCTTTTAATGACGGTGTGATTGTTGATGCCGTGGTATTGATTGATAAGCGTATTATTCCTATCGATTCTAAGTTTAGTTTGGAAAATTATAACCGTATTTTGGAAGCTAGGGATCCCGCAGAGAAGAAGAAATATGAAGCAGCCCTTGTAGCGGATATCAAAAATCGGATTGATGAAACTTCCAAATATGTTAAACCAGCCGAAAACACTATGGATTTCGCTTTCATGTTTATTCCTTCTGAAGCGGTTTATTATGACCTCCTTATAAACAAAGTTGGTTCAGTGGGAGACGATACGAGAAATTTAATACATTACGCCGGACAGAAAAAAGTTATTGTGGTTTCACCCACATCGTTTCTGGCCTATCTTCAAACAGTTTTGCAGGGTCTCCGTAATCAAAAAATATCCGAACAGGCTAAAGATATCGTGAAGCAGGTGGAAAATCTCAGTCGGCATCTTTTGAGCTATGAAGATTATGTACAAAAACTCGGCAAAAATTTAGGGACAACCGTGAGCATGTATAACAATGCTTATAAAGAATTCGGCAAGATAGATAAAGACGTTTTGAAAATTACTGGAGAGGCGATGGAGATTGAACCTCTTAGCGTGGAAGGACCCGTGAAAGATGATGAAAGTTGAGGAAAAAATACGGAAGCTTTTATCTTTTTATTCGGTATTAGGTCGGCCGCTTACTTTTTTGGAGATAGCGCGGCTTTTACCCGAGTTAAGAAAAACCGACATTTTGGAGGGACTTAATGGACTTGTCGCGACAGGTTATTCGAAAGAAGATGGCGGGTTCTGGGGCGTTAATACTAATACAAACCTAAGGAAGCAAACCGACTTCCTTTTAGATCAGAAGTGGAACAAATTCCTAAAATATAAAAAGATTTTTGGATTCATACCTTTTATTGATTTTGTTTTTGGGACGGGTTCTATGGCCTTGGGGAACGTCCACCCTGATTCCGATTTCGACGTTTTAATAGGAGCGAGGCAGGACAGAATTTTTACAACAAGAATTTTTACTATTCTTGCTCTAAATATTTTTGGAATTAGACGCAAAAGAATAGACCATAAGAAATCGGCTAAAAATAAGATATGTTTGAATCATTTTGTTACGCCAGCAAGTTATAAGTTAAAAGAACCATACAATATTTATTGGAAAGAACTTTATAAAAACATTGTTCCTGTTTTTGGCAATCGGGATAAAGTCCAGGAATTCTTGGATTCCAATAAGTGGGCAGGGGATTTGAATCTTATAAACGATGAACGTCTTAGTGGTACGAAATCGATCGTTGCTAAGTTATTTGAATTTGTATTGGGCGGTTTTATGGGTGGTATAATTGAATCGTTTTTGGGAAGATTGCAGATTAGTAAAATAAATAAACATCTTGAGGGAAGTTTGGGTTATAAGCCGAGGGTTATTTTTGACGAGAATGAGTTGGAATTTCATTTGGATACGAAAAGAATTGAAACTATGTTATCCAAATCCGGAGAATAATAATTAGTATATAATTATTTTAGTCAGCCTAAGACAATCTCGTCATGGGGAGCGTGAATGAAACCTGACTTCGTTCCAGAGGATGTTGTTTTGAGGGCCTTGAAAATATTAGAAGATAAAAACATAATCGCGCATTTTTTTCAGGCGGAAAAGAATGGCCAGATTGATAGGGATGGGATTGATTTTTTAATTTTCCTCGAGAACGGTTTATGTTTGCCTCTTCAGGTAAAAAGAGGCAAAAAAGCGCTTGCGAGTCATTTCCGAAAACATCCCCATGTGAAATTTGTAATTATTGTTTCAAGGGATAGGCCTGAGCGAATAGCTAATAGTATTCGGCGAATGATATGCAAAATCCCTGAACTTAAGAAGCCGTTGGGTCGTATTTTAATGAGAAACACTTGACTTTAAGGCGTGATCTGTTATACTACCGATTGGTGAGTGTGAGTATTCCTTTACGATGATATCGGCAAAGGAATGCCTCTCTGGTCCACCCCGATTTCCGGGGTGGTTTTCGTTTTATAAGGATCAATCTTGCTATATAACAACTCGTATTTTATTCTATTATTGGGCGGATGGATCGAGCACTCACTAATTTAAAAAAATTGGAGGTCACCACTATCCGCCCTCGCGTGAGACCGAGTGCTTAACTTTGTCTCGCGCGAGGAGACTTAATAAATAACGCCAATATTTGTGGCGTTATTTATTTTTTTTGTAAACCGGGGGTTGGAATATTTTTACATTAAATAAATCCTGACGAGTTATCCACATATTTTTTAAAAACTAAATTATTTTTATGATATAATTAAAATTAATTAATGATCATTGAAAGTACTACTGAGATACTTTACGAGGGCGGTCGATAACCTCGTCCAGAGAGATATTT
Source organism: Patescibacteria group bacterium (assembly GCA_038061595.1). Lineage (GTDB taxonomy): Bacteria > Patescibacteriota > Minisyncoccia > UBA6257 > GWB1-50-10 > JBBTYZ01. Next base: position 36,070 of record JBBTYZ010000006.1, read on the forward strand.
TTACTTAATGAAGAAAAGAAAGAAAACAGGTAAAAAGGTAACTAGGAAGCCTAAAAGAAAGGCAGCCAAAAAACGAAAGAGATAACCCTCTTCTACCTTTTCCCCCGCCACTAGGGCGGGGGTCGTTTTTTATCTATTGAGAATTAACGCGAGCTAACCTATAATACTTGTGATTATTACCAATAATTTATCGGAAAGTTTAGCCGAATTTAAAAATTATGTTTAACACCCTTAAGAAAATTTTCAAGGGAAATGCAACTTCATCCTTCCAATCTGTTGTCAATGAAATAAATAATCTTGAGTCAGATATACGTAATTTATCGGACGAGGATTTGAAGAGAGAGAGCGCTGCTTTAAAAAATTCACTTGGCGAACAGGTTTCTCTGGACAATATTTTGCCCAGGGCATTCGCTTTGGTGCGAGAAGCCTCCAGGCGAACTTTGGGCCAGCGACACTTTGATTCACAGATTATAGGTGGTATCGTTTTGCATAAAGGAAGAATCGCTGAAATGATGACCGGGGAAGGAAAAACTCTTTCAGCTACAACTGCGGCTTATTTGAACGCGCTTTCGGGGAAGGGGGTCCATGTCGTCACCGTAAACGATTATCTTGCCAGGCGTGATGCTTCCTGGATGGGTCAGATTTATAACGCTTTAGGACTCACGGTTTCGTGCATAGTCCATAATACGGCTTACAGGTACGACTCTTCGTTTGAGTCTGGGGGGCTTGATAAGGAAAGAGATGAGTTGGGCAACTTTAAAGTTGTTGAAAATTTCTTGCGACCCATTTCAAGAAAAGATGCATATCTTGCGGATATCACTTATGGCACAAATCATGAGTTTGGCTTTGATTTTCTGAGGGATAATTTAGCCCTGCGGCTTAATGATAAAGTTCAACGAGAGCACAACTACGTTATTATTGACGAAGTTGATTCAATTTTAATTGATGAGGCGAGAACACCGCTTATTATTGCTTCTCCCGATCAAGAATCAAGTTCTTTTTATAAAGTGTTTGCAACCGTGTCTAAAAACCTACAACCCGAAGAAGATTATTTAGTTGATGAGAAATTAAAATCTGTAAGTATCACTGATTCCGGGATTGAGAAAGTTGAGAAGATGCTTAAGATCACAAATATATATTCTCCAGAATCTGCCCGTCTGGTTCATTTTTTACAAGAAAGCTTGAAGGCTAAAGCTCTTTTTAACCGCGACAAGGAGTATATAGTCAAAAATGGCGAGATAATTATTGTTGATGAATTTACGGGTCGGTTGTTGCAGGGTAGGCGTTATTCAGGTGGGTTACACCAGGCAATTGAGGCAAAAGAAGGCGTACAAGTTAAAGACGAGAACAGGACTTATGCTCAGATAACGATTCAAAACTATTTTCGTCTTTACAAGAAAATTTCTGGAATGACGGGCACTGCTCAAACCTCTGCTGAAGAATTTCACAAAGTTTATAATCTTGAGGTTGTGGTTGTTCCCACTAATCGTCCTATGGTAAGGCATGACGCGCCAGATGTCGTTTACAAGAATAAAAAAGCAAAGTATCAAGCGATTGTAGAAGAGGTTAAAAAAAGGCATGAAAAAGGACAGCCGATTTTACTTGGAACCAGTTCTATAAGCAACAACGAAATAATATCCGATTATTTGAAGCACGCAGGAATTGTGCATGAAGTTTTGAACGCGAAGAATAACGAGAAAGAAGGAGCGATTATAGCTCAAGCGGGCAGATCTGGCGCAATAACCGTTGCTACAAATGTTGCAGGCCGGGGCGTGGACATTGTTTTGGGCGGGAATCCGGCGACAACAGAAGAGGCACGGAGAGTAGTTGAGTCTGGTGGTCTTCATGTTATTGGCACCGAGCGTCATGAAGCGCGGAGAATTGATAACCAATTAAGAGGCCGTTCGGGCAGGCAGGGCGATGCGGGTGGAACTCAGTTTTTCTTATCGTTGGAAGATGATCTGTTGCGAATATTCGGAGGAGATAAGATAGGCAGGTTGATGGACTCATTTAATTTACCGGAAGATCTTCCGATTGAATCAAGGATGGTATCAAGCGCAGTAAACCAAGCTCAAGCGCGCGTTGAAGGCGCCAATTTGGATTTAAGAAAACACCTGCTTGAATTTGATGATGTGCTGAATAAACAACGTACGGCTGTTTATAAAAGGAGGTTGAATTATCTTGAGTTGGGAGAGAAAAATGAAATCAGATCAATCTTGGAAGAAGCGCTCAAGCACTTTGTGGATGAGAATATAAAAAATATTGGATTAAATCCAGAAGTTGATCTCACGGACAGAGATAAGAAAGTAAGTGAACTGAACGACAAGTTGCAGGGAATACCGAAAGAATTTGAACGCGAAAGATCGGTCGCTGTTGCCGAACACATGGTGAGAATTTTAGATATGCTTTGGATAGGCAATTTGGAAAATTTGGAAGCTCTAAGAGAATCGGTAAACATCCGCGCTTATGGTCAGCACGAACCGCTCGTTGAATACAGAAAAGAAGCATTCAAGCTTTTTCAAGAACTTAGCTTTAACTTTGAATCAATGCTTTTTAATACGGTTTTTGAGGTCTTGGGAGCCGACATAGAAAAATTAAAAAATCCTGTTGTAGTTGTCCAAAAACCACGAGATGTTAAGGAACCGGGCCGCAATGATCCCTGTTGGTGTGGGAGTGGGAAGAAGCACAAGAAGTGTCACGGTAAATAACATGCGACCAATTTTCTGGGGATTAATATTGTTCGCAATCGGGGCAGTGGGGTGGGTGATTTCCGTCGTCCTTGCTGTGGTTACTTTTGGTAAATTGAAAATTCTCGCCAATATTTTTGGCATCGTTTTTGCCCTCAGTCTGCCTGCGTCATTGGTTTTGGAGCTCATAAGCTGGTTTAGGAAGAGGCGTAAAAAATAATCGGAGTTTTTATGCTAAAATTAGCTTAGGATGACAACATCAGATTTTAAAAAGAGATTGTTCAAGGAGATTGGAACAGCTTTTGGGGTAATGTTAATTCTTGGTGGCATATTGTTGTTTTTTGGTTTTAGCATCAGTTCGTTATCGGTGAAAATCTCATCAATGCGGCAGGAGTTCGCTATGCGCTCCGCCTCCTTGGAGTCTATCGCAGCGCTTCGTTCCCAATACAAATCTGCTCAAGGATATCTTGGCGTTTTACACAACGTTGTCCCTCAAAAAGACCAGCTGATAGATCTTTCTAAAGATATCCAAGAAGTTGCAAGACGTGGAAAGCTTGAGTACGGATTTTCGTTCATCAACGAAACTCCCAGAACGGAAACTAATTTAGGATCCGTTAATTTCAGTCTCTCTTTGGTTGGAGATTTAACTAGTCTGATAAACTTTGTTAAAGACATGAGAAGTTTTAAATATATCAATAGTCTAGATTCTATTTCGGTGACCAAGGGTG
>JBBTYZ010000007.1:0-2435 GCA_038061595.1 Patescibacteria group bacterium
GTGAAGTTCTTTCAAATTCCTTGCCCCAAGATAACTCATAGCAGAACGCATACCATCTAAAAGATCAGAAACCCTACGAGACAATGTGCCTGTCACGGGCACTATCCTTTTTACACCCTCGGGTCTGCGTAAATAATCCAAATTACCCTTCCCGATGCGGCTCAACTGGGCATGATGCGATGCAGAACCGATATAATCCTTAACAGCTAAGTCTGCTTTCAAGTCTTCTGAATAATAACTGTACGGCTCGGGTGGAGATTCTTCTGTTCCAGCGAATAGATAACCAATCATTACAGCCGATGCTCCAGCAATGATAGCTTTTACGATATCCCCGGGATTTTTAATGCCTCCATCTGCAATTACTGTTTTACCGAATTTCTTTGCAACCGCACTGCAAGCGGCAATGGCTGTGAGTTGCGGTATTCCAATGCCCACCTCGCGGGTTCGACACGCTTCTCCGGGTCCTTGGCCAACTTTTACAACGTCCGCTCCAGATTCAAATAAAAATTTAGCGCCTTCGGGAGTAGATACATTACCGACGATTAGTGTTAGTTTTGGAAAAGCTTTTTTTACCGCCACAATCGCGTCTCTGGTATTCTCTGAGAACGCTCTAGCTGTATCAATAAGAAGAGCAGTTATTCCAGAATTAATTTGTAATTCAATATCCTGCATGTGTTCCGGCTTGAAAGTTTTGCCAACCCCAATACTGCCAACTCTTATGAATTGGCCATTCTCATCACGCAAAGCTCGCGGATAGTGCATATGATAAAAAAGCCCGTGCGCGGTTATCAAACTCGTAAGCTTGCCTGTTTTATCTACTAAAGGGAGTTTCTCTATTTTATTTTTACGAAGAATACTGCGCGCTTCTTCAAAACCGATATCGTGGTTGGCCTTGATTAGATTCGCGCTCATTAACTCCTCCACTTTTTTATTTTCATCCGTCTCATATTTCCAATCTCGTGTACTTAAAATACCAAGTGGCATAAATTTTTCATCAACAACGACCAAACTATAAATCTTGAACCGATTCATCAGATTCTTCGCCTCTCGAAGAGTTTTTCCAAAATTTATCGTAAGAGGATCATTAATACGTGCGCAATCTGCTCTTTTTACAACATCAAGTATTCTCTTTTTTTCTTCGACTGGAATAGACTGCGGAATAATACCTAATCCGCCCTCTCTTTCAACGGCGATTATCATCTCTGGGCCAGTAACAGACTCCATATTGGCACTTATAAAAGGGATGGAAAGCTTCAGGTTTGGAGAAAGCTGCGTCCTAAAATCGCTTATTTCCGAACGAGACCGTATATCCGAATGACCTTCTGGTAGAGCGACGTCACCGAATGTTAAAGCCACATCATGAGGCAATTGCTTCAACGCAAAAAAGTCCAAGATCAATTTCCGTTCTTCCGAATTTAAGTTAATACCAATCACCGGTTTATTATAAGATTTTTTATTTTAGTAACGCAAACGGAAGAAAGCAGAATGGACTATCTTTTCCACTAAGTTCGGAAAATTGATTCCACTTGCAACTGCAGCTTTGGGCAATAGACTTTCTCTCGTTAATCCGGGAATAGTGTTTAATTCAAGAATATATAATTCGTTTTTTGGAGTAAGTATCATGTCTGTCCTAGAAAACCCCTTGCAACCGATAAGTCTGTGCGCCAATACCGCTGCTTTTTGAATTTGCTTTAATTGATAACCGTGCAATCTTGCCGGAGTAATTTCTTCTGCACCGCCCGGATCATATTTAGACTTGTAGTCAAAAAAATTATTGCGCTTAGGAATAATTTCTGTCGGCAGGAGAGCAAACTCGCTTTGCGGCAAACCCTGATCCAAAACTCCGCAAGTCACTTCTTTTCCTTCTATGAACTTTTGTACCAAAACTTCACGAGAGATGTGGAACGCTTCGTGCATCGCCGCATCAAGTCCGCCTTCATTTTTTACTACGCTCACCCCCACGCTTGATCCACTATTGTTGGGTTTCACCACGATAGGATATTCAAAATAATTTCTAATCCTATAAACAATACTATGCGGCATGTCCTTCCAATTATTTCCTGTAACGAGTAACGACTGCGGAGTTTTTAATCCGGCATCTCTGAAAAGCCGTAAAGATAAAAACTTATTCATCGCAAGCGCGCTACCGAGCGGGCCCGTTCCAGTATATGGAATTTTTACGCTTTCCAAAATATCTTGTACTGTTCCGTCTTCACCATAAGTCCCATGCATCGCGATAAATACCGCATCAGCGTGATTTTTCAAAGCTTGTGGTGGAATTTCCCACTCACCATCTTTACTTATCAAAAATTTTTCCACTTCGTATTTTTCACGAGTAAGAGCGTCTGCAACCATTTCTCCAGTCTTCAGAGAAACCTCATGCTCTGGAGATGGCCCGCCCATCAAAACCGCTATCTTAAAACGAGGTGTCATAC
>JBBTYZ010000007.1:2535-8482 GCA_038061595.1 Patescibacteria group bacterium
ATTTTTAATAATCTCCCATTCCGCCCATTCCCGGCATACCACCGCCTTCTTTTTCCTCTTTCTTAGGAATATCTGTTACCGCCGCACCAACCATCAAGTAATTGCTTGCAACGGACACTGCATTCAAGAAAGCTGTTTTGGTCACTTTTAGGGGGTCTAAAACGCCAACGTTCCTCAAGTCTTCTATTCCATTTTTGACCGCATTGAATCCTAACCATATTTTTTCCTTTCCTTGTGGGTCCTTTTTATTAGCAGCTATCTTCTGTTCTCTTAGTTTCGTCATAATGTCTGCCGGGTTTTCGCCACTATTAGAAATTATTGCACTTATCGGTGCCCTCAAAGCGGAGTTTAGAATGTCCTTTGCCGCGCTCTCAACTGAATTGTCTTTTGTATCACCTTTTATTCCGTCGTCTATAATCACAAGATTAAAAAGAGCGACACCTCCACCCGGAACGATTCCCTCTTCCATTGCAGCGCGAGTTGCAGCAACGGCATCTTCAACTCTTTGTTTTAACTCTTTTTGGGCCGATTCGGTTGGGGCACCGACTTTGATGACAGCAACTCCACCCGCTAGTTTACCCAATCTCTCTTGGAGTTTTTCTTTATCGAAATCAGAATCGGTATTTTTGATTTGTGATTTAATTTGCGCAACACGGTCTTCTATAACTTTCTTATCACCCTTGCCACCAACAATCGTAGTATTGTCTTTGTTCGAAACTACTCGATGCGCGTGACCCAAATCTGAAAGAGTCGTGTTTTCCATCTTTTTACCTAAATCTTCCGAGATTAATTGTGCACCAGAAACAACCGCAATATCCTGAAGCATTTCTTTTTTTCTGTCTCCAAAACCAGGGGCCTTGACGGCAAGTACATTAAAAACACCTCTTAATTTATTAACAACAAGGGTCGCAAGTGCTTCGCCTTCAATCTCTTCGGCAATGATAACCAACTCTTTTTTGCCGCTAGCCACAATTTTCTCTAAGAGAGGCAATACCTCCTGAATAGAAGAAATTTTCTTGTCGGTAACCAAAATATATGGATCTTCAAGCACTGACTCCATTTTTTCCTGATTCGTAATCATATATTGGGAAGCATAACCCCTATCAAACTGCATGCCCTCAACTAATTCGTAAGAATTACCTATGGTGTTTGAGTCATCAATCGTGACTACGCCATCTTTCCCAACCTTGTCCATCACCTCCGCGATAAGCTTTCCTATCTCGGCGTCTTTCGCCGAAAGAGTTGCTACTTCTTTAACTTTCTTATTGTCGTTGATTGGCTCGCTCTGGCCAACTAAATCTTTAATGACCAACAAGCTACCCTCTTTCAGTTTCTCAGCAAGCTGTATAACATTAAAACCTTTTTCTTTGATGGCTTTTTCGCCTTCTTCAATCATTGCATGAGCCAAAACCACCGATGTGGTTGTTCCATCGCCTACATTGTCATTTGTCTTATCGGCTGCTTGCTTGATGAATTCAGCTCCCAAGTTTTCATACTTATCCTGAAATTCAATTTCTTTAGCAACTGTCACCCCGTCAAAAGTCACCTGCGGAGCGCCATATCCCTTTTCAATCACAACAGCTCTGCCACGAGGACCCAATGTCATTCGCACTGCTTCCGCTAATTTGTCTATTCCTTTTTTTAAAGCAGTTCTCGCCTCTTCGTTAAATAAAATTTGTTTTGCCATAGTTTTTAATTAATAACGGCTAAGATATCGTCTTCCTCAACCAAAAAATATTCTTTATCCCCTTCCTTGATCTTTTTGTCATCCGACCACGGTTTATTGAAAACAACTTTATCGCCCACCTTAACATCAAGCGGTGTTCGCTCTCCTTTTTCATTAACCTTCCCCGGACCAGTTGCGATAACGACACCTTTTGTCTGTTCTTTTTTCTCAACCGTGTCAGGAAGCACGATTCCCGAAGGGGTTGTTTTTTGCTCTTCGCTCGTAAGTTCTATTAATACCCTGTTAGATAATGGTTTAAAATTCATATTATTAGCAAGTGTGACCTTTGATTGCTAATTCTACTTATAATTAATTTATTGTCAATCTTAAAAAATAGGAATAAAATTTAAAAAATGAACCCCGACTGGCTTAATAAATACCCCGGCAACAGCGTCGTACACAAAGCTTATGAATTTGCCTCGGACGCCCATAAAGACGTTAAACGAGTAAGCGGCGATCCTTATATTACTCATTGCATTGAAGTCTCTAAAACCGTCCATGACTGGGGAATGGACGAATCTTCTATAGCCGCCGCCCTACTCCACGACGTGGTTGAAGATACCGGCTACACCACAAAAGACATCGATAAAAGATTCGGCAAAGAAATAGCATTCCTAGTAAACGGTTTAACTAAACTTGAAAAAATACAATATCCGACCAAAGACCCTAATGTAGAAAACCTCCGAAAATTAATACTTTCTTTCAGTAAGGACTTAAGGGTTATTATAATAAAGCTTGCTGACCGTCTTCATAATATGAAAACGCTCAAATTCCTCACATCCGAACAGAAAGCGAGGATTGCATGGGAAACAACAGAAATTTATTCACCGCTCGCCTATCGTCTCGGCATGCAAAAATTGAGCGGCGACTTGGAAGATCTTGCCTTCCCATATCTCCATCCAGAAGAACACGCCTGGCTCTTACAAACAGTTGAAGAAGAATATACAGATCGCGTTGCTTACACCGAAAGGATAAAGCCCGTATTAGAGAAAGCCATAGTAAGCGGGAGAATAAACGTCATATCTATAGACTCTAGAGCTAAACGATATTCCAGCCTTTACAAAAAACTTCAAAGGTACGAAATGGATATTGAAAAAATTTACGACCTTGTGGCACTACGCATCATCGTAAACACGGTTGAGGATTGTTATGCAACGCTTGGTATAATCCATAAAATATGGCCGCCCCTTCCAGGACGAATTAAAGATTATATCGCTCGCCCAAAACCAAATGGATACAGAAGCATACATACGACCGTATTTTGTCTAGATAACAGGATAACGGAGTTTCAAATAAGAACCCAAGAAATGCATGACGAAGCGGAACTCGGAATCGCCGCCCATTGGGCTTATGAGCAGATAAAAAATTCAGCGGAAAAGACAAAAGACTGGACAGGAGTCGGTAGCCGCAAGGAACTTTTATGGGTTGAACAGCTTCGCAACTGGCAAAAATCTTTCAACAATCAAAGTGATTTTATAGAATCGTTGAAGATAGATTTCTTCAAAGATAGAATATTTGTTATCACGCCTCAAAATGACGTTATTGACCTTCCGGTCGGCGCGACGCCAGTTGATTTTGCTTATCACATCCATAGTGAGATAGGCGACGGGTGTGTGGGGGCTAAAATAAACGGCAAACTTGTTACCTTGGATTATAAACTCCGCTCTGGGGATATAGTTGAGATTATGACTCAGAAGGGCAAGAAACCATCCGAAGACTGGCTACGCTTTGCACAAACGTCCCTCGCCAAAGAAAACATCAGAAGCGCCTTACGCTCTAAATTTGGAATCCAAACAAAAACAAAAGAAACTCCGCACATGGAATTCAAAATAATAAATCAGGATAAGTCCGGCTATTTAAAAGACGTTACTGCTGCTTTTGGCGAATCAAAAATCAATATAACTTATCTGAACAGCGTAACCGACAAGAGAGGCGTGTTTTCTATAGTAACTATAAAAACCGGTGTTTTGCCTAAGTTAAAACTAGAGCAAATCTTAGTTAGGCTTAAAAAGATAACTGGGTCCAAAGAGGTGAGTTATAAATTTAACAGATAGAGCATATTGCCTCAAAATTGATGCGTACGCATCAATTTTGAGGCAATTACTAAACCTCATTTTCTAAATTGTTATCTCCTAAAAGCTTCTGCAGAATTCCCTTCCACTCTTCTTCTGAATAGAACTGAACAACCATCTTTCCCCTGCCACCCGACCTCACAAGTTTTACAGGAGCGCCAAGAATCTCCTCAAGCTTCTTTTCCCAATACTGGGATTCCGGGTCAGCTTTAACCGGCTTTTGCACCTCTTCGCGTAAAGCTCGCACGGACATTCCTTTGTTTAAAATGTTTTGAAAAACTCTGTTTTGTTCTTCCATACTAGATATAGTAAGCAGGGTTCTTGCCTGAGATTCATTAAGTTTGCCTTGTGATAACGCGTCTTGGATTAAAGACGGGAGATTAAGAAGTCTAATGGTGTTTGCAACCGCTTCCCTACTTTTACCAACGCGTGTGGCTATTTCTCGTTGCGTTAAATTGAACTCGTCCTGCAATCTTGCATAAGCTTTAGCCGTCTCAACCGGATTTAAATTACTGCGTTGAACGTTTTCTATTAAAGCTATTTCGAGTTTGGTGCGTTTCTCATCAACTCTTCTTACGATCGCAGGTACTCTTTCCAAACCAGCAAGACGAGACGCCATAAGTCGGCGTTCCCCCGCAATAAGCTGATATTCAACTTCTGTGCCATGCTCGGCTTCTCTTTCCAATTTCGTGACAACTATGGGTTGGATAATTCCAAATTCACGAATTGACTGAGCAAGCTCAATCAAGCTTTCTTTATTAAATTCTCGTCTCGGTTGATAAGGATTCGGTTTTATTTTATCTACTTCAATATGAAAAATCGATTCTCTCTGTTGAAAATTTTTATAAGGGGTGGTTTTTTGGTTCTGAAATGATTGTGATATGAGTTTAATTGATTCATCCACCACATTGCTCAATACGGCTGGCTCTGAATCTCGAACAAAAGAACTTTCCGTTCTTTGAACTGGTTCGCTTGGAGCATTCCCCTTTTTCGGTATTAAAGATTCCAATCCTTTGCCTAAGGTCATTGCACTTATATTATTACTAACGGATTAAAAAGGAAAGTGATTCACCGGAAACTAAAACAGAGGTGCTCTAGGCCCGGTTTTTGCAATTTTTTCCTTCGATTTTTATTTCAAGTATTTTTAAATTTTGTTTTTATAAGTAAAGAACAACTTGAAACTCGGAGTACTTAATCTGCTTAAAAACTTGGTCTTTAGCATCCTCTGTTTTAGATAAAATGTGCACACACTAGCTCGCATCAAGTCAAAATGATCATCAGATTAAATTCAGTACCTGCAGGATACCTCCTCTCATCCGACAAACAAGCTAACAAGAGACGAACTAGAAAAAATTTTACTCTCGCCACAAAAAGCGTCAATACCCTTTATGACTGTGGATAACCCTTAACTTTCTTGACTTGCCACTTCTTGCGCCAATCTTTCATAAGCTCTTGCTCCCGGACTTTGAGGATCATATAAGGCTATATGTCTTTGATAACTTGGGGCTTCGGCCAGACTTACCGATCTGGGTATTTCTACCTCATAAACATGGTGAGGGAAACGTCTTCTTATCTCTCTCGCAACCTCTCTCGAGAGCTTTTCCCGTTTGTCATACATAGTAAGAAGCGCTCCAGCAACTTTAATTGGATGGTTTAAGTTATTCTTTATAAGATCAAGGGTTGAAAGTAACTGGCCTAACCCCTCCAAACTATAATATTCGCACTGCACAGGTATTATGACTTCGTCTGCGGCCATTAATCCGTTTATTGTTAAAAGATGGAGACTTGGACCGAGGTCTATTAAAATAAAATCGTATTTACCACGAACTTTATCAACAAAATTCTTTAAGTATGTTTCTCTGTCCGGAAGGTTCACAAGTTCAACGAGCGCCCCGGCCAAATCTGATGATGCAGGCGCAATATCGAAGTTAGAAAGACTTGTCTGTTTAATAACTCGTTCTGGCGCTTGGTTAGCGAGGAGTACGTGATAAATAGTTTCATCCGGCAAATGCTTTACTCCCACGCCCACCGTTGCGTTAAACTGTGGATCAAAATCAATCAAGAGAGTCTTCTTGCCTGATATCGCAAGATAACCGGCAAGGTTCATGGCAGTGGTAGTTTTCCCCACCCCGCCTTTTTGATTACATAT
>JBBTYZ010000008.1:0-23601 GCA_038061595.1 Patescibacteria group bacterium
ACTCAAAGATGGGTTTATAAAAAGCGCGAAGAAGATGGTCATGCCCCTGATAATAACGCTTGTTTTCCATTATCCGCCACATGTGTTCCTCAAAAGACATCTGGTCAAAAATATCCAAACCTTTATCAACGAGCTGACGGATGGTCCGGCTAAAGAGATCAATGTTCTTTTCCACGCTCATCAATCCACCGGTTTTGGAAATCGGCCCAGAAACCATCTCGACCGGTTGGGGCATGCGACGCAAGGCCCGGAACGCGACTTTGAGCAAGTCTTCAAATGTTTTTGACCGCTTCAAGGACCTCAAATCCCTTTCTGTGAGGTAGTGGTTCACGCATCATCTCCTTTAATAAACAAAAATCTGCTAACCGAAGGATAGCATAAGAGTTAGAGAGTTTTCAATTGTCGGGCTGCTGGGAATTGAACCCAGTCCTCGCCCTCCCGAAGGGCGTATACTGCCGGCATACTCCAGCCCGTAAATTATTTGCCTATGTATTTAAACCTCGGCACCATTTTTCCTTCCACCTCAACTTCCTCCAAAAACATCCTTGTTGGACGCACCCACAAACCATGGTCTCCATATAATGCACGATAAACCACTAATTCTTCAAGTGTTTCGCTGTGCTTCGCTAAACCCACAACTTCGTATTTATTCCCTTTGTAGTGCTCGTACTCGCCTATCTTCAAATCCATATCTATTTCACGAAGTATTTTTTCTTCATCTCTTCCTCAAGCCCCGATTCAAATTCTTCTTTTTTCTCCCGAGCTTTGAACGAAAGCGTGTTCAATTCCATTTCTGAAAAACCGCCGAGTTGCTTTGCTCGCTCTTCCAAATATTTATCTTTATTTTTTGATGGGTCGTCCAGTACTTCTTCAAGCAAAATAGAAAGAATTTGCCCAATTTTTGGGCCAGCCGGAATATCTAACATCTTCATAACATCATCCCCTTTTACCTTGAGCATTTTGGGATGAATCGGATCGTGCTTAACTTTTTCTATCATAAACAATAGATGACGAAGTTTGTATGGAAATGCCTTCGGCACGCCAGAGCCAATCCTATCCGCTTCCCTCACTTTCAATAAGTCGTCAATATTTTCCGGACCTACCCGCGCAAGAAACCTTCGCACGCCTGCCTCAGTTACTTCGCCCACGTTGTAATAGAAAAGGTGCGAACGGACGAGATGAGCAACTCGCTCAATTGTTTCTTTAGAGAAATGTAGGCGGTCCAACATCTTCAGGGTCATCTTGGCTCCTACCGTTTCGTGATTATAAAAAGTTGAATCCGACCCTTCACCACGTTTTGTGCGGGGCTTCCCTACGTCATGCAACAAGGACGCAAGACGTACCTCAAAAGAGTAATCTTTCTCCGCCGTATAATTTAAAGCCCTCACATTGTGATCAAAAACCGTATAAATATGATGCTTGTTCTGGCCGCAACCGATACCATCTCTGAGTTCCGGAAAAATAAATCTCAAAAGGCCATAATCCTCAAGCATGATTATCCCATCGGCGGCACGAGGTGCCACTATTATCTTCACGAGTTCGTCCCTGATTCTTTCTTTAGCAATCGCTTCTAAGAGCCCCGCATCGTCTTTTATCGCTTCTGCGGTTGCTTTTTCCAATTCAAAATTCAGCTCAACCGCGAACCGCACTGCACGCATCAGGCGAAGCGCATCTTCATTAAAACGCTTTTTCGGACTACCCACAGTACGAATGAGTTTTTTTTCTAGATCTTTTTCTCCATCGTATGGATCAATTATTTTGCCCCCCAATGACATCGCAATCGCGTTAACGGTGAAGTCTCTCCTTGAGAGATCTTCCTCAACCGTTTTTGCAAACCTTACTTCGTCAGGATGACGCTTGTCGGAATACTTTCCTTCAACACGGAAAGTCGTTACCTCCACAACTTTTAAATCCGAGCTCTCACTATCGGTTTTAACTCCCACCGTCCCGAATTTATTCTCATAAACGCTTTCGGGGAATATTTTTTGAATTTCTTCCGGTTTGGCATCCGTTGCCACATCCCAATCTTTCGGCTTTCTTTTTAAAAGCAGGTCGCGAACACAACCCCCCACGAGATATGCTTGGTATCCGCCTTTTTCCAATTTTTGGCTTATTTCCTTAACTTCCTTTGGAATACTCTGCTTCATCATTTTAATTGTAGTAGAGTTCGGTTAAAAGATTAAATTTGACACTATCAAACTTTAGGATAGAATTATAAACAGTTTTTTAGAATCCGCGCTTTTTCATACAAAGACCCTACACGCATGGGTGGACAATGAGAAAAAAGTCGATTGCAGTGGGAGACCGCCATCGCAACAGGGAACACCTCCGCAAGCGCAAGGCAACGCAGGACCCCGTACTTCCCCGTCGTAGGGAGGAGCGGACGCATGTTGTTTTGGGACGAGGGGCGACACCTTGCATCTGCAAGGGCAGGCTCTCGAGATGCGAGGCATCTAAGTCGGACATAGCCGACTACATCCGGAAGAGAGACCGCCCTCCTCGTACTGCATCGGCGTAAAGCGCGCAGCAAAGCATTGTGCCCCGGCTAATAATAGAGCGGGGCACATTTGTTTTACATTGTTTTATAATGAGAGTGACTTAGCCCTCGTAGTATAATGGATAGCACGCTTGGCTTCGAACCAAGAGATGGGAGTTCGATTCTCTCCGAGGGCACACTTTAGAAAATATTTATGGGGATACTTTTCGCAACGATGGCATTGGTTTGTTGGGGGTTTGGCGATTTCTTAATACAACGAAGTGCCAGAAAATTCGGCGACTGGATAGCGCTTTTTTACATTACCGCTTTCGGAGCAATTATTTTATTTCCATTCATCTATCGCGATTTGATTAGTTCTTTTACCGCTCACTCGCCCCTTTTGTGGATAACGAGCTTCGTAATTTTATTTGCCGCCCTCTTAGATTTTGAAGCGCTCAAGGTGGGCAAAATATCTGTGATTGAACCAATCTACGCCTTAGAAATACCAGTAACCGCTTTTTTGGGGACATATATAGCCAAAGAACACCTCTCCCCAGAACAAAACTTTTTGATAATAATCCTAATAATGGGGATCATCCTTATTTCCACCCAATCATTCAGTTATTTCAAAAAATTTACTTTTGAAAGAGGTGTTTGGTACGCGCTACTCGCGACTATCGGAATGGGATCAGCAAATTTTCTGTTTGGCATAAGCTCGCGCGAAACCAGCCCGCTTCTGGTGAATTGGTTTACTAATTTGTTTATTGCGGTTATCGCATTTCTCTACCTACTGTTTAATTCGCGATTGAAAGAGATGGTAAACGATGTGAAAAATAATCATAAACTGATATTGAGCGTGAGCTTGTTTGACAACCTGGCCTGGATAACCTTTTCGTATGCAACGCTCTATATACCGATTGCAATTGCAACGGGCATCAGCGAAGGATACATCGCTTTCGCGGGAGGCCTAGGTCTTTTGTTCAACAAAGAAAAACTCAAAACCCACCAATGGGTGGGTTTTGTCGTAACTATAATCTCGGTCGTGATTCTTGCGTTTACCACTCAAGACTAGAAAACTAGTTCCTGTTTCAGCGGGCAATTCGTCTTTACCCAGCCCATATCAAATTCAGAAAGCTCGTGGCGAACGCCCTTAAAGACGAAATATTCTCTCGGCATCGTTTCTGCGCTGTATACCGAAGGCATATTATTCACATACCAATGTTCAGGGCAAGCGTGCAATAACTCTATTACGGGTGTGTTTGTCGTCGGGGGAACAGCGCTGGTTGAATATTTGCGGAACACCTCGCAAGGGGACGTTGAATAATATTTACTAGAAGAGTCATAACAATACTTTCTACAGGTTTCTGTACTGATACAGCCCTCGGTAGGCGGTTGCACGGCATCGTCCATCTTTCTGTCCGGAATCGGCAAAGGAGTTGAGGGCTGCGGAGCCATTCTTGAAGAAGCGCAGGAATAAATTTTTTGTAAAATATCTCCTTCCGGTTTAATGCCTTTCTGCAAATTGTTATAAACCTCTTCTCCGCCCACCATCTTCACACACTCGGCAAATTGAGGCGGCATTGAGTTTGTCGGAGGTATCATTTTTATCCCTCCCGGTGGCGTCCAAGCATCGTTAAGCTCTATTCCCTTGTCCGCTGGTTGCGGTTTAAAACTCTGGAAGCATTCCTGCATCCTCATCTTGATCTCTGGGGTCATCATAGAAGTTTCGTTTTGAAGGGTCTCAAAGTCAGAACCAAGCCTCTCCTTAAGACACGACTGAATTTCGGGCGGAGCAGACCTCAAGAAACCGCCGATATTCGCGGGCTTAGCTTCCCCGCCAAGCGGTACGGCTCTTTCAATCTGAACCTTCTGGGCGCATACACGGAAGGTGTCGGCAACTTCTGATGTTGGAGAAGCTGTATTTGCCTGAATTTTAGAAAAGTCATCTCCGAGTTTTTCTTTGAGACAAACCTGCACTAATGCCGGAGCTTTTCTTAGAATATCACCCGCATCCTGTTTTTTACCAAATTTATCAAAACAAGACCTCACTCGCTCACCTATCTCCGTGCCTGGTGTAAATTTGCCGGACTGAATGTCATTAAGAACATTCTCTCCCAAAACCGACTTCATGCACTCCGCGACTTCGGGCGGAGCATTCTCCAAACCTACACGCAATTGCAAAAAACCTTGCTTGGCTTTATCTAACTGATCCCTGGAAACCAAATCGTTATCTTCTGCAAACTTATAACACTCGTCATGGTGAGTTTGGTCGTTACAATAATTGCGACAGGCATCCTGCGAAGCGCAACCTCCAGGACCCTTGCCTCCGAGTTCTTTGAATTTCCGCACCTCTTCGTCATTAACAAATCCGATTTTTTTGCCGAAGGCCAAACATTCATCTCTCTTAGATTCTACGCGGCAATAAGCCTCACATTCATCTTTGGATTTACATCCGCCAGGAGTTTCGTTGTTTTTTACCGCCATTAAGAACTTTTGAAACTGGCCTTCAGGAATTTTACCCTCTCCCGATTGTGCTTGGGCTAAACCTGCTCTTTTAGCAAAGTTGAAACATTCTTCGGCATGACTAAAATCTTTGCAGTAAGTCTCGCAAGACTCCTTTGAATCACAACCGCCAGGGGTTTTACCGCCCGCTTTTATATAATCCAGCATTTTCCTCCCCTCTCCAGCGTTTTTGTTCTTAAAGCCCTGTTTTTCAGCGAAAGAAACGCAAGTTTCTAAATTGGCAATATTTTTACAAAAAGTCTCGCAGGATTCTGGAGTAGTACAGCCACCGGGTCCATTCGCATCACGTAACTGCTTTGCAAACTTTCCTGCTCGGTCGGCCTCATCGGCATTCATAAGTCCGTGCTTCTTCGCGAAATCAACGCAAGCGCTCATATTCACCGTATCATTGCAATAAGTTCGGCACTCTTCTTTGCTTGTACAATTACCCAACTCTTGAACAGGGAATGTGATTCCGCTTGTTGAAGTCTGACCGTCTGAGGTTTGAGCATGAGCAAAAAGGGCCAAGCCCACGAACATCCCGAAAGCGAGAATAGAAACTGGCAGTAAATATCTTAAATTAATTGTTCTTGTCATTTATTTGAATGGATTTTCATAAACCCCCTCAAGCGGGTTAGGCACAGTGTTGTTGGTTGAAGGCAATTGATCTTTTATTGGATTTTGAGCTTGTTCGTATAGATCACTTCCTAGGTCTGGGGTCACAACTGTCGCGCCAGATGGAGGGTTTATAGCCGTTCCTGGATACCACTCTTCACCATATCCACCATACCAAAAGTAGATTGCCGCAACGACAATCAACACTACAATTAAGATCCAAATTGTTTTAGACTTTGACATGTGATTAATACCTTTTAGTATTATAGCAAACCCGGCACGCTTTTCCCGCCCGTAGCTCAATGGCAGAGCAGCTCCCTCTTAAGGAGACGGTTGTAGGTTCAACTCCTACCGGGCGGACTAAATAACTTTGAAAAAACCTTAAAGCCTGTTAAAATATGCGCGATGACAGAGTTAAACACTCTCTTAGAGGATGTCCCCTCAATAGGCGCACGCTTTATAAAGCAGATTCAAAAACTTGGAATTGAAACAGTAAGAGATCTACTGTGGCACTTCCCTACCCGTTACGAAGATTTCTCTAAAATTTACAATATAAGCGACCTCATCCCCAATGAGGAGGTCACCGTCCGTGGCGTGATAAAAGAGGTCAACTCCAGACGCACCTGGCAACGCAGGTTATTGATGACCGAGGCGTTCATAGACGATGAGACCGGAACAATAAGAGCGGTTTGGTTCAATCAGCCGTATATAAGAAACACATTGCAACCGGGGAGATTGGCGAACTTTTCCGGCAAGGTCTCCTCGGACGAAAACGAACTGTACCTTTCCAACCCAACCTACGAACTTTTCCGAGATGATTCCGAAGAAACAAAACACACCGCAAGAATAGTGCCGATTTACCCCGAAACGAGGGGGCTAACATCAAAAGGACTGCGCTACCTTATCAAACCAGTGCTGGATTCTATCCCAAAAATCACCGAAACTATCCCGAAAGAAACGCTTGCCTCGCAAGGACTGCCGGATATAAACATGGCCCTGCAAGAAATACATTTTCCGACGAGCATAGAAGATGCATTTATGGCGAAAAGAAGGTTTGCCTTTGAGGATTTGTTTTTTCTGCAATTGCACAACTTGAGGGAAAAAATGAGATTGCAGAAAGAAAAAGCGATACCAATAAAATCGGAAATATCGGGAATAAAAGACTTGATAACTAGGCTTCCCTTCGAGCTCACTGTATCTCAGAAAAAATCTCTTTGGGAAATAGTGCAAGACATTTCTAAGCCCAACCCGATGAATAGATTGCTTCAAGGAGATGTTGGGTCAGGGAAAACTATAATTGCGGCAATCGCAAGCATAATCACCGCAAAGAATAATTGTCAGTCGGCCTTCATGGCGCCAACCGAAATATTAGCCCAGCAACACTACCAGACATTTAAAAACTTCTTTAAAGATTTTGAACTCGGAGTCGCTCTCCTCACCGCAAGCGAATCAAAAATATTTTACGGCGAAGGGATGGAAACCGATCTTGCCCGCGCCGAACTTCTGCGACACATCTCTTCCGGAAAGATAAGAATAGTAATAGGAACTCATGCCTTGATACAAAAAGGCGTTGGTTTCAGCAACTTGGCTCTTGTCGTCGTTGACGAACAACACAGATTTGGAGTGGAGCAACGCGCAACTCTTTTAAAAAACAAGATACTACCACATTTTCTATCAATGTCGGCAACGCCCATCCCAAGGACGCTTAGTCTCACTCTTTTTGGCGATCTTGACCTATCGCTCATAACCGAACTTCCCAAAAACAGAAAAGCCATAATAACAAGCACAGTAAAGACTGCCGAACGAACAAAAGCGTACGATTTCATAAGAAAGGAGGTCAAAAACGGACGGCAGGCATTTGTGATCTGTCCCCGGATAGAGCCGCCGGATCCGGACATTGCCACAAACGACCTTATTGCAAAATTGGAGCTCAAATCAGTTAAAGAGGAATACGAAAAGTTATCAAAAAAGATATTTCCTAACCTGAGAGTTGATATGTTGCATGGCAAAATGAAGGCCAAAGAAAAAGGAACAGCAATGAAAAATTTTACTGAGAGAGCAACCGACATACTTGTCTCAACTTCAGTTGTTGAGGTTGGGGTTGATATTCCGAACGCCACGATAATGATGATAGAAGGAGCGGATAGATTCGGACTCGCTCAACTTTATCAATTCCGCGGACGCGTAGGACGTGGCGAACATCAGTCATATTGCTTGTTATTCACTGATTCGGCCTCTCAAAGCACCAACCAAAGATTAAAATCCATCGTTGAAGCTAAGAATGGATTTGAACTCGCCGAGCACGACTTGCAAATCCGCGGCCCCGGACAATTCTTGGGCGCAAGCCAGACAGGAATGCCCGACCTAGCAATGAAAGCGATACAAAACCCTGGATTCGTAAAGATTGCGAGAGAGGCAGCGGAGGCAACATTAAAAACCGATCCCTTGCTAAAAAAACACCCAGCATTGTTGCTAGGATTAAACCTATTCAAAAAAGGAGTGCACTTGGAATAGCGTATTTGTAATAATTAAAGCCCCGATGGTCATCGGGGCTTTATTTTTTAGAACTTCACCGCAGCACTCAGAGAAATGCCCGCGATAGTTATATTCTTCTTTTCTCCCCAAACCCAAGCCGTGCCGTTTCCAACCGACCACTCGCCGGGCACAGAAAAACGCGGAGCAAGAGTCACGCCGGAAATCATAGATATGAAAGCCCCCGCGCCAAAATCTAAACGGTTCTTTATAGAGCGGTTGATTTTGAGCTTAAGGTCGGTTGCCCCAAACACCATTTTTTGAGTAGATCTAAACTTGGTTTCACCGTCATACACAGCCATCACGCCGGCATCCTCGAAAGGACCGCCTTGCGGACCGGCCATTGCGTGAATCTCATCAACATCGGTCCAATGACCCTTGTTGTAGGCATCCGCGAACAAAAACGCCTGTTCGGCTGAAGCCTTAAGTCCGAATCCCCAAAGACGGGCCTCTCCTTCGAAACCGACACTTGGACCACCGAAAAGTTGGAACCTTGTAGTACTTACGCTCTGGAGCTTCACTTGATTCATAAAATGCAAACCTCCTACAAAGTAATCATATATGAAGGCTTCGTGTCGCTGCCCTTCTATCCTTTGGTTTTGGAGATTGCCAACCTTAATACCAAGACCAAGACTCAACCTCGAGCTATTACCTTCTTTTAAAGTCCGGCGTAGAAATGAATTTGCCGTCCAGAGCAAGAGTTCGTTACTTGCCCAATAAGGAATGGGTGCGTCGGGATTCGCTTCATTCCTAAGAGCGAAAAGCGTATGGTCCCAAAAATGGATGCCGTAGTCGCCAACGCATTCGCACAGTAAAAGCGCGCCCGAGGCTTCGTTCAAAGCGACCTTGTTGTAAAAACTCATTCCGCTTATACCGACACTCCACCTTTTGCCCAATTTGTACGAAGCTTCATAGTTCATACCGAAACTACCGCCTGGTTTGGTGATGATTGGAAAATAATACGCCCCATATTTAACATCCCTGAAAAGCTTGATATGTTCTTCGGAATACACGACAAAATCTCCGACATGGACATCGTTGCCCCAAACATAACCTCGGAAAGCTTCTATTTCACCGTGCCACTTACGTTCTTTCTCTTGAGCAGCGGTGCTTGAAGCGAAGAATGTAACAAATAAACCACACAAAAACAAAACGGGCTTTCTCACAAAATCTCCTTTTGTAGAAGAAAATATCTAACTTCACACTATCACCACAAAAACTGGTGTCAATTTTACCTAACCTCGGCCTCGAATTTAGTCTTGATTAAAGATATTATCTTATTCATTTCTTTATCAACTTCTTCTCCAGAAAGAGTTCTTTCCTCGCTTTGGAAAACTATGCGTAGGGTTATGCTCTGCATGCTTTCCCATTTGTTGTCTTGGTATTCGTCTATTAAATCGACGTCCCTTATGATTTGCTGATTCGTAAGTTGTATGGCCTGAATAATGTCGCCTATGCGCATATCAATACCAATCAACACCGATATGTCGCGAACGATAGCCGGATATTTAGGAAGGGGTTCAAATTCCAATTCGCCCTCAACTAAAACGAGGAGTTTGTCTAAATCAAGTTCCGCGACACTCACGCCATTTTTATAATGACCAATATATCCCAAAACTGAATGATCCGACTCGATTTTCAAGCCATTCCTCAAAAAATCGTTTCCCCAACCAAGATCTCTCATAAAAATGTCTGTAAGACCCAAACCTTTTAATAAGTCGTCAACAACACCCTTAAGTTCAAAAAATGTTTCTTTCTCGCCTTCGCCCAAAACTAAACCCAGATAAGTCGTCTCATTCATTGTTTTTGAGGATGCATTTTTTATCTGAAATGCTTTCCCTATTTCGAATATCTTTACACTTTTAAAGAAGCGGAAGTTATCTTCAACATTCTTCAATAGTCCCTGAATAAGGTTTGTCCGCAGATGAGTGTTGAACTCGCTTATCGGATTTTGAACTTCTATTGCTTTGCCGGGCCAAAAACTTGAGACCCTTGCTTCTTTTTCGGAAATGAAAGAGGGGTTATAAACTTCTGAAAGCCCTGAGGTCATAAGCATATTCCTAATTTTTTCTTTCAATAGAATTGGCTCGTCGGAGTCAGACGGTCTTAGGGCGACTAAGGGAGCGCTGGACTTTAGTTTATTCAAGCCATGAATACGGATAACTTCTTCCGCAAGATCCTCGTGTGTTTCTATGTCAGTACGCAAAGTGGGCATTTCAACCAAGCCTCCCTTGATCTTAAACCCAAGCCCAGAAAGATGCTGCAATGCGACATTTTTCTCCAAGTTGCTACCTATGAAATGATTGAATTCTTTGATACTAAACTTAATAACATGTTTAGAGGGCATTCTGTTTGTTGAGTCATACCTTTCGCCCGCATGCACACCAGCAATTTCTTCCAAGAGCTCTGCGGCACGCTCCAAACCGATTATCGCGAGATGTGGATTAAGTTCGTGCGAGAATCTTATAGAGGCATCGGTTGTTAGGTTCAACGCTTTAGAAGTCCTATAAACATTCATACTCTCAAAATTTGCCGATTCAATAATTATATTTTTTGTTTTACTTGAAACCTCCGAGCCTCTTCCGCCCTTTATACCTGCCACGGCCATGGCGTTTTTAGCGTCCGAGATAACGAGCATGTCTGAGGTTAAAACATATTTGTTTCCATCAATAGACGTTATCCCTTCTTTGTTTTTTGCACGGCGAACGATTATCTTTCCGCCGCCTATTTTATCAGCATCAAACGCATGAAGAGGCTGGCCCACTTCAAGCATTACGTAGTTCATTATATCTACGACGTTATTGATGGGTCTTAAGCCACAATCCCTAAGAATGTCCTGAATCCAATTTGGAGACGGACTGACTTTTAAACCGCTAAAATATTGCGCAGTATATCTGGGACACAGCTTGTTTTCTTTTATCAAAATCTTGAAATTTTTTGGTGATTTTGTTGGTGCTTGCGAATTGGCGTTAGGAAGAAAGGATGGCGGCTTAAAACCCAATATAGCCGCAGCCTCTTTGGCTATCCCCCAATGCGACGCAGCATCCGAATATCGGTTTGGCGGAAGAGTAACTTCTATAACGTCGCCACCGGCTTCTTCGGCTTCAAAAGCGTGCATGCTCAAGGCCTCAACAAGCCCTGCCTTATTCTTTATCTGAGGAACTAGTTTTTTTATAAGTTTGAATGAGAATTTCATTTTGTTATTTTCCGCCCTCCTGTCCTTTTATTAAATAGGCTAAAAAAATGGGCCAGTGTTCTTCGGTTCCTACTGCGATTCTTTCGTACTTCGCTATTTCTTTGTCCCACTCAGCATCCTTTGGGGTCAAAAACTTTTCAGGGGAGAACATAGTACCCTCGAGAACCTTCCTTAAACCTTCGTAATCAAGCGGCGTATTGTTTTCTTTTATTATCAGTCTGCCACCCTCCTTTAATATTCTCTCCGCCTCCTTCAAGAAAGCTTTCTTCTTGTCAATCGGTTTTATGCCCGGATCCCCGAGCACATTGCCCAAAAAAACTTCATCGGCGCTGGAGTCCGCAAGCGGCAGTTTATCGGCGCTGGCATTAATGAAATTCAACGAATCTTTATCAGAACCAACGCCTTCGGCAATCATTAAAGATTTTTCTTTTGCCCTCCTAACTCTTTCCCCGCTGATGTCTATCCCGATATAGATGTTGTCTTTATTAAATTTTTTTGCGCCCTGCCAGGTAACGGGGAGGACGTGAGTTCCAATCTCAACAAAAACGCGCCGCTTAGTTTCTTTTTCAACAGTTTCGTCTTCCCCTATTTCCGGAGTTGATTGTATTGTTTCCATATTGTTAAAATTGTTTGATAAATCTCAAGTCTCCAGAATAGAAAAGACGTATGTCTGGAATGTTATATTTGATCATTGCAAGCCGATCCAGCCCTATTCCGAAGGCAAAACCTTGAACCTTATCGGGATTATACCGAACATTGTCAAAAACTTTCCGATGAACCATTCCGGCGCCCATTACCTCCAACCACTTGCCTCCGGGAAGCTTTATATCCACCTCAACTCCAGGCTCAACGAACGGGAAATAACTGGGACGAAAGCGGAATTTTATTTTGGTGCCAAATAGTTTTTTGAAAAATTCTTCAATTACATATTTGAAGTTTGCGAGCGTTATGTTTGGACCAACCATTAGACCTTCCACCTGATAGAAATTGAATTCATGGGAAGCGTCCGTTGCTTCATATCTGAAAACCCGACCAGGAACAATGATCTGAAATGGCGGCTCATGCGTTTCCATATATCGTATTTGCATCGGTGAGGTATGCGTGCGAAGAAGCGATTTTTCTTTTCTGTTCTCGGACTTCAACCAGAAAGTATCCCACAAATCTCGAGCGGGGTGACCGGCAGGAATATTCAAAGCATCGAAGTTATAATATTCAGATTCTACCTCCGGCCCCTCAACGATAGAAAAATTCATAGAGGCGAATATCCTTCTTACTTCTGAGTCCAAGAGAGTAAGAGGATGCGAATGACCTCTTTCAACTTTTATACCGGGGCGAGTAACGTCTAATTTTCTACCATCGTCGCCTTTCTTAAATTCTTTTAATTTATTATTAAAAAGCAGTTCCAGTTCCTTCCTAAGGTTGTTCGCAATTGGCCCCACCTTGCGACGCTCAGTAATTGATTTATCTTTCATGGAACGCAAAAAACTAACAAGCTCCGACTTGCGCCCAAGATACTTAACCCTCAAATCTTCCAGCCCCTTCAAATCTTTAATCTTCCTTATGTCCTCATTCGCCCGATTCTTTATTTTCACAATATCCATGCAATTACTTATAATTTTAAGGTTAGAGCGCGCTTTCGGCAAGATAAAAGACAAGATGTCGTGTTTGATATTTCCTCGTTTTTTATGTACTATATGGTAGGATTTTAACATCCATTATCCCGGGGTAGAGCAGCCTGGTAGCTCGCAAGGCTCATAACCTTGAGGTCGTTGGTTCAAATCCAACCCCCGGAACATAAATTATGCCGACATAGCTCAGTGGTAGAGCGAGGGACTCATAAGCCCTAGGTCGCAGGTTCGATCCCTGCTGTCGGCACAATACATAAATATATGCATGCCAGAAATTCAAAATCTGTAAGAGTTGAAACCCTATTACTTCAAAGTTATTTGGCATTTATAAAAAACTCGGTTGGCTCAAAGGCCTTCCAAGAATTTTACTGTTTGGTGAACGGAAAAAAACTAGAGGTTCTCCAACGCGGCCGGGTTAGCTGTGCTTTTTATTTAACATCTGTGCTGAAAATTTTTTCCTTGGTCAAAAATATCCAAATCACAATACACCGCGCACTCGACGAAATGGAACGGAGTGGGTGGCGAAGAATCCATAAACCGCGAGTTGGAGCAATTATTGTCTGGGAAGAAATCAAATCAGATAAAGATAAAAACAGCAAAATATTCGCCTCTTCTC
The DNA here is from genome assembly GCA_038061595.1 of Patescibacteria group bacterium. Lineage (GTDB taxonomy): Bacteria > Patescibacteriota > Minisyncoccia > UBA6257 > GWB1-50-10 > JBBTYZ01. The sequence continues at coordinate 13,566 of JBBTYZ010000008.1, forward strand.
ACAAGCACATGGGCTTCTTTGTGGGCAACAATAGAGCGGTGAGTACAAGCACTAAGAAGAGGGTGCCAATAGAACATGGTTTGGTATATAGCGGAGGTCAAAAATCTAACCGGAAGATAATTGCAATTTACTGGCATCCGAGGTTAAATAACTAGAAAACGAGTCTATTGCAGCTGTGGTGTAGCCTGGTTAACACGTCCCCCTGTCACGGGGAAGATCACGGGTTCAAATCCCGTCAGCTGCGCAACTAAAACAAAACTGACCTTTATGGTCGGCTTTGTTTTGGCTTATTCAGGCGGGATTTGAACCGAAGGCCAAAATCACGAAGTGATGAGGTCTCGACCGAAGGGAGAGGCAAATCCCGTCAGCTGCGCAACTAAAATGGTACTTCGTTTCACGAAGCGATTGAATCGCTAACCTCGTTCCTCGCTAAGTGATTCTAATCGATTGACTTTCTCGCGCGCATAAATAGACTGTAGTTAGTTCTACGATTCTCATCCACTCAATTTGGGAGCGAACATGGAGATCAGACCAGTGAAATGGCTTGATTGGCGAAAAGGCCTGTTTGAGACACTTGAAACATTGATGCCGGTTGGAGTATTCACAAGCGCATGGCGGACAGAGGTGATTACCAAGATGGAAGCAAATCCAGATCAGACCATCTTTGTTGCGGAAGAAAACGGCAAGGTGGTGGGTGCGGCTACATTGATTATTGAACGGACTTTTTTCCATGGCGGGACAAGTTTTGCCTACATTACTCATGTGGCAACCCGCAAAGAACTGCCGGACCAATACAGACAGACGCTCAGAAAGGCTCTTATAGACCACCTCACCAAAGAGGCACAAGAAAGACATTGTTATCAAGTCAGGATCATCTATCACGAAAACTAACAAAAAGCGCTCCGATGTACATCGGAGCGCTATATTTTTATCCACGCTCATCCTTTATCCAGCAGGGGCACATTCACATCTCATTTCATGAGAAAGCAAGTGATGGAAAAAAAATCCACAAAACTTGCATTTCCCGTCACAGCAGGATCCGTCGCAAACGACCTTGTCATCTACATGACACTCGTGAGTACACCTATGGAATTGAAGATCAGAAAGCCAATCGGAGGACTGGCGTGAATCGTCAGGAATCACTCGATTCTCCTTCAGACTATTTCTGTGTTCTCATTAGAATTTAGCAGATGAGACGGAAAAGTAAACTACAACTTTTCGTAGTATTGCCCAAGGCCCAAAATATCTTTCTCGCGAAAATACTTCCCTATAAGCTGAAAGCCTATGGGTAATTCCTTATCTGCTAAAGAATATTTCTTAACCGGGATAGAGATCGCAGGAAGACCTGCAAGATTCGCGGGGATTGTGAATATATCGGAAAGGTACATTTGCATCGGATCTGCGGTTTTTTCTCCTATTTTGAAAGCGGGAGTTGGGGTAACCGGCGTCAAAACTACATCTACTTTTTTGAAAGCTTCGTCAAAATCTCTTTTGATAAGCGTCCTAACTTTTTGAGCTTTTGCATAGTAAGCATCATAATATCCCGAAGATAGGACGAAAGTGCCCAATAATATTCTCCTTCTAGCCTCTGCGCCAAAACCCAATCCTCTATTTTTTAGATACAAATCTTTTAGATTCTTGATTTCCAAATCGGGTATGCGCGCATAACGGATGCCATCAAAACGAGCCAGGTTGGTGCTCACCTCCGCCGGCATTATTATGTAGTAAACAGAGAGAGCGTATTTTGTGTTTGGCAAACTGATTTCCTCAAACTTCAGGCCCAAACTTTTTAATTTTGCTATTGCTAAATCCATCCCGTCCGAAACCTTTTTATCAAGCCCCGAAATAAAATACTCCTTGGGTAAACCTATTTTTAAATTCTTCAGGTCATCCAAATCCGGATTAATAACGTCGTCATAATCGGTATCCACACTAGTTGAATCAAACTCGTCCTTACCGGATATCGCTTTAAAGAGGATTGCCGCATCCTCAACTGTTCTTGTAATCGGTCCAATCTGATCCAAGCTCGAAGACATAGCAATGAGCCCATGCCGCGAAACCGCACCATATGTCGGTTTTAATCCGACAACTCCACAGAAAGCGGCGGGCTGTCTTATTGATCCGCCCGTATCTGAACCCAGTGCTGCAAGGGCTATATTTGCAGCAACAGCTGCGGCAGAACCGCCGGAAGAACCTCCAGGGACTCGTTTGGGATCATAAGGGTTACGAGTAATCTGGAATGCAGAGTTTTCAGTAGAAGAGCCCATAGCAAATTCATCCATATTAGTTTTGCCCAACACAACCGCTCCGCCCTCCTTTAGTTTTTTAGTTACCGTTGCGTCATAGCTCGAAATATAGTTTTCCAAAATTTTTGAGCCAGCAGTTGTCCTTGACCCATCTACGAGCATGTTATCCTTAAGCGCCACAGGTACTCCTGCAATCGGACCGATTCTTCTCCCTTCAGAGATAGCAACATCAACCGCTTCTGCAGAACGAATCGCTTCCATCCCATGCAGGTTCAAATAAGCCCCAACTTCCCTGTCTTTATCGGCTATATAATTCAGATAGGCCTGAGTTATCTCAAGCGCAGAAAATTCTTTTCTAAGAAGGCCTTCTCCGAAACTTTTAATTGTTAAGTCGTGTAGGTGCATCTGCTTGGATAATGCCTTATTCGAAAACCGGCGGAATTTTCAAAAAACCGTCCTTTGATTCAGGAAATTGCTCCGTAGATTTTTTAGCATTGATTCTGCTCCCAACACCATCAACGCGAAACGAATTTTGCAATTGCGTGCCCCCGAACATCGGTTCTACCTTGTCGGTATCTATATCCTTAAGCTCTCCAAAATGTTCCAGTATTTTCTCTAAATCGCCAACAAGCGCTTCTTCTTCGGTCTTCTTTAGACCGATTCTTGCTAGATCTGATAAGATTTCAATTGTTTTTTTATCTACAATTCCCATAAGAATCTTATTATATATGAGTTAAATAAGTTTTAAAAATTCTATCTCGTTCATTACCCTAACGCCCAACTTTTTCGCTTTATCGTATTTTGAACCAGGATTCTCGCCCGCAACGACATAATCGGTTTTTTGAGATACGCTTTCAGAAACATCTCCACCCAATTCACGAATTTTCTCTTTTGCCTCATCACGAGACATCTTCGAAAGAGTTCCTGTGAGAACAAATGTTTTTCCAGATAACTTTTGATTTTTAATACCAGGTCCTTGGTTTTCGATGACAATCCCTACCTTTTCCAGTTTTTCTAAAAATTTTATATTACGCGACTCGCGAAACCAACCATAAATACTCTCTGCGACCGCGGGGCCTACATCACGGACTTTCTGCAGATCCTCCAAAGACAATGTTTTATATTTCGTAACAAGTTCCCTAATGCCCGTAACTGGAAATTGTCTTGCTAAGAGCAGTCCGGTTTCTGCGCCAACATGCAGAATCCCAAGACTATAAAGAAAGCGTGGAAGTGTTATTGTCTTATGCTCCCCCACTTCACGCACAATATTTTCGGCAGATTTTTCTCCGAAACGCTCCAATGTCTTAATATCGCCTTCTTTTAAAGAAAAAATGTCTGCAGCATCCAATATCAGACCCTCATCCAAAAAACGATCAATAATCTTTGCACCCAATCCTCTTATATCAAATGCTGAACGAGAAACAAAATGGTAAAGCGTTTCTCGGTGCACAGCGCCACACCTAGAATTGGAACAACGATAAATTGCACCGTCACGTAAAATTTTTGAGCCGTCAAAAGGACAAACAACCGGCATATGAAACTCTTTTTCTTTACCATTACGGAGTTCTTTCAAAACCTTCGTAATTTTAGGGATCACATCCCCGGCACGACTTACAATCACCGTGTCGCCTATTCTCGCTCCCAATCTTTGGATTTCATCGTAATTATGAAGCGTTGCGTGAGTTATGGTTATTCCACCCACTCCGACCGGTTCAAGTTCGGCAACAGGAGTTAAGGCTCCTGTACGCCCTATCTGGATCTTTATGCCCTTAATCTTCGTTGTTGCTTCCTTGGGAGAAAATTTATAAGCAATTGCGGCACGAGGGGCCTTGCCAATCACGCCCGCGTTATTAAAAACTTCGTCATTATTCAAAATCACCACAACTCCATCAACTTCATAGGGTAGTTTTTCGCGATGGTGTTCCCAATAATTCCTGAATTCAAAAACCTCTTTTAAAGAGTGAACCAATTTGTTATTGGGATTTGTTTTAAACCCCCAATCGCGGAGAATTTCGTGCTCGCTTTCGTGTTCTTCTTGCCCAACATTCGTTACTATGCCGTATTGGAACGAATCAAGTTTGCGAGATGCGGTAATTTTTGGATCAAGCTGACGCATAGATCCAGCCGCAACGTTTCTCGGATTCGCATAGACTTTTACACCTGCTTTAACTTGCTCTTTATTCATCCTTTCAAATTCTTTCTTGGTTAAAAAAACCTCGCCCCTAACTACTAACCTTGTCGGTACTTTCAATTTTGGATTTTCAACTTTTAACTTTAGGGGTATTGCTTCAACCGTTTTAAGGTTTTGCGTAATATCCTCCCCAACCAAACCATCACCCCTTGTTGCGCCGTGAATAAAAAAACCGTTCTCGTAAACCAGCTCTATAGCAAGCCCGTCAATTTTTAGTTCGCAATAAAATTCTTGTTTCACTTTCTCCCCCAAATAATTCTCAACTCTTGTAAGCCAATCTTCCATATCACTCTCCGAAAAAGCATCATTAAAAGAAAGCATTGGTTCCTCGTGACGAACTTTTTTGAACTGTTTTAAGGGCTTACCGCCCACACGCTGCGTGGGAGAGTCTGGTGTAACGAGCTGCGGAAATTGTTGTTCCAGATCAAAAAGTTCTTTCTTAAGAGAATCCAGCACCTCATCGGATACCAATTCCTGATCTAGAACATGATATGCGTAACGGTATTTGTCTATGACTTTCTTAAGATGCGAGACTCTTTCTTTGGCCTTAATCTTATCCATTACGGTGATACGTTCTCAAAGATGGTCTCCAAAATCCTAATTACCTTATTACCGGCCGCAAATCCTTTTGAAGTTATATTAATTGATGTCGGAGCAAGAGACGACTGGATTACCACCGAAACCGAAGTGTCGTTGAAAACAGGAACGGGTATGTTCCCAATATCTCCCTTAAAATATGCCCAACTGGCGGACTCCACTCCAGCGTCTGCGGCATACAAAGCTTTTGCAGAATTAACCGCATCATTTGCACTCTTTATCTGATAAAGAGTTAAAAGCCCGGCAACCGCAGAAGCACTCAGAAGCACTCCACCCAGAAGCATTACGCTCAAAATCATTACTTGGCCGTTATTTTGTTTAATCATGTTATTGGATTTCACTTGGTAATATCCTGCCGCTTATCGTTGTTTGAAAATCCACAGTGTTTCCACTCAACTGTGGATCAGATGGTCCAAATTTTGAAAAAACAGTAATCCGCCAGGAATCATTGGTTGTGGGCAATTGGGTGTTTACGAAACAAAGCCGAGATACGGAGACATTCGGAGGCGTGAGCACATAAAAAGGTTCTGTGGTGCAACCCGCTGCATCGCACTCCCGCCTTTCTATCGCGTTGCTCTGAAGATGATACGTCACCCCCTTGCTCTTGGAATTGGTAAATTTTAGTTCATCGAATTGACCAGTACCACAAAGAGATGTAGGAAAATTATTCAGAGTAAAGTTATATCCGCTTCTTATTTCTCTAGATATTTGTTCAACAACCAAACTGGCATTGCTATTCACCGACATTATCTGATTGGCCGCCCTCTGTGTTCTCAAAGACCTTACAAATGCGCCCGAAGAAATCGTAACCGCTACCAAAAAAAGGGACATAGCAACCATTAGCTCCACAAGCGTAAAACCATCATTCAATCCTGAATTGCTAATTTTCAATTTTAAATATTTCCTGGTTATGGACGTACTCGCCAATTAAAAAAATGGTCTTCTAACGAGATATTTTGCGCAGACCCACGAATTGTCCAGTTTATGTTTGAAACAACGCGCATTTCATTTGAACTGACGTTCGTTATGTTGATCGTTCTCGAAAACGCGGACGTCGGCTTAGTCCCGTCATAATTATAAACACCGGTTGCCGAATCAAAACGCAAAGGTCGTGGTGAAGCCCCAGAAACAAGAGCGGTGCTATTATAAGCGGCCTCCCAAGCTCCGGGAGCGCAACAGGCACTCCAGCCACGACCGTCCACAAAATCATTTTCAATTAAACTTTTAACAACTTCTATTCCTTCAACGGCTAAATAAGTTGCGATGAATTTATGTCCGATATCTTTATTCAAACCAAGCGAGCGAGAAAGCAAACCAAGCACCCCCAGAAGCCCCACGACAGAAATGCTAATACTTACGATTGCTTCAACAATCAAACTGCCGTTATTTTCTTTAATGAAACTCATAATATCTAAAATATTAACACTTTTGAATAGTGGTCGGAGCTGAAGAGTCTTTGTGTACTTCTATTGAATTACCCGAAATAAGGCTTTGTGGCAATTGAAAAAATATCTGAAGAGAATCAATGCTTTTAGGAACGAGTTGGATGCCAGTAGAAATGACTTTTTGCAACCCGCTCTTATTAACTCCTATCTGCACCCCAGCCGGCAAACAACCAGCCACCGAACCCGTTGTTGCAGAAACAGCGCTGGAATATGACGAACAGTCCGTCGCGTGGCAGGCTTTGACCTTGTAATAGTAAATAGTATTTGCAGCAAGGTTTGTATCGGTAAGGCTATTTACATTCGTCTGTGTAGTAGCTACGGCCGAGAAGCCAGAACTTGCCCCAACAGACGATCGCTCGACAACAAAGGTAAGTTCGTTATTAGAATTATCTGTCCAAGAAAGATAAGTTTTAGAATTAGAAATGGTAGTAACAACGAGACCGGACGGCGCACTTGGTGGTGAAACGACTATGACCAATGTTTTTGCCGAAGCACTACTGGAATAAGCGGAGCATGCTGTGCCGTTACAGGCTCTGATGCGATAGTAATAAGTAGTATTAGAGCTTAAGGCCGTATCAGAAAAACTTGTGATGTTAGCAGAGGGATCGGTTACTAATTTAGTGAAGCTTGTTCCATCGGGTGATCTATCAATTTCAAATTTAGTTTCATTGTTAGAATTATCAATCCACGCAAGATTAATTTGGGAAACAGATGCGGCGGCAGCAGAAAAATTCGAAGGGGCAGGCGGAGCAACTGGTGGTGGCGATAAGGTTGTGGCATTAGCCACAGAAGAGGGCGTTGAACAACCGCCTGCATTGCAAGCGCTTAAGCGATAATAATATTTGGCATTTGCATCAAGACCGGTGTCTGAATAGGTAATCACGTTTGCGGAAACCGCATTAGTGATAGATGTGAAAGCTGTGCCATCAGCTGACCGCTCAATTTTGTAATTATCTTCCGAAGAGACATCGGTCCAAGATAAATTAATCTGAGAAATTGAGGCGGCAGCAGCAGAAAGATTTGTGGGGACAGGCGGAGCGGAAGGTGGTTGCGCATTCGCAGCCAATGTTTTGGCAAACGCAATATTTGAATACAAAGAACAACTATTGTTATTACAACTTCGGACCCGATAATGGTATGTGGTGTCTGCGTTTAAGGCGCTATCGGAATAAGACTGAGTGTTTGCAGAAAGATTGATTACGATATTAGCCCAACCGCTGGTACCGTTAGCGGATCGTTCAACTTCAAAACGAGTTTCATCGTCTTGATTATCAAACCAAGTGAGGTTAATTTGATTTGAACTCACCGGAATTGTAACCAATCCCGATGGATATAATAATTCAACACGAAAAGTAATGCCGTTATCGTCGTTGCTCAAAACTGGGCCAATCACAACTCCTCTGTTATTATCGATAAATTTTTCTACGCTTCTATTCTCGGTTCCCCAATCACTTTGTTTTAAAAGAGTTGGGAACAGCCAGTCAGTATGCCAATTCGGATCGGCCGCCTTAATGCCTTGAAGAGGGCTCATGTCTAAAAGAAAGATTTCTCCTGAGCCTTCGGAGGTGGGGATGAAGCAAATTGAGCACCATTTACCTCTTTGGGGCATCCAGTTTATAAAGATGCCGTCGTTATTTGAACTAACCTCATCGTTCGTAAGCCTTACCTCCTGACTGGCCTCATCCCAATAACTGTATCTTCCTGCTGTTATGTCCGTGTGATACTCTAAATAATAATATTCTCTTGGGCCCATAACTGACGTTCTTATCCTGACAGACTTAATTTCACCGCCTTGTTTTTCCAATGGATTGATCGTATATACGCCTGACCTTTCTACATTCAATAACTCATCGCCATCAAACCAGCCTAGAAAATCTCTTATAGCTGCATTGAAATGAATACTATTTAAATTACTAAGCCCCCCTCCTCCCATTATGTCTGTGAAGTTGCCATATTCGTAGCTATAACAAGGAGTCACGCCCGAATAATTTGTTGCATAAAAAAGGCTATTCCATTGCATTTCATTTATCTTGCTCATACCGCACTCCAGAGCGTCCGCATGCCACAATCCTCCTCCAAAAGTGTGGCTAAGCTCGTGCACTGCAATTGAGGTTGGGAAAATCGTTGTAGGCATACCTACCCATGCCAGCCCAAATGAATATTGGACACCGTCTAGAGTGTAAGATTGATCTATTCCGGCAAATCCACCAGCTGTGCAATTGTGGTGAGAGACTATCATCAGCTTTCGATACTGTGACAAATCGACGTCTTCTCTGACTGATCGGATAAGGTTATCAAATTTTTCTTGATTGGTAGTTAACTCTCCCCAAGTCAAACCACAACTTGTTCCTGGTGTAACCGGAATGGTATACCAACCCACAACGTCTCCCGTAAAATAAATCTTGCCCTGAGACTCCGACTGATAGTAATTTTGAAACTCGCCATCAAATATTATGTTTCTGACCTGATCTCTAGTCATGGGTTCCTTAGGTGACGGCGAATTATCGGTATTGACTAAAATAACTAAAAGTTTTTGCTCACCAATTGTTGGAAAGGGGGGTATTTGAGTAGCATAAACTTCGTCTACCAATGAAAACAGGGCAAAAAACAAGGTTACAATCAGGATGAAACGGTGTTTTTTTGAGAAAGGGTCAAAGTTCATCATTCTAAAAATTTGGATTGAGCTCAAATGCTTCCGGTCTATATTCGAAATCAGGACCGTAAATTCTTTTTAAGACTTCTGTGTCTTTATAATGACCCAAGCTGTTGATTATGATTGATGGTTCTTCTTCGATGCCCGCACTCTTTCTCTCCTCTAAAATTTCATCTAATTCGCTAAGATCCTCAACTATGATAGTGGGACCAGAATGAGCAGGATCGATCTTCTTGGGAGTTATAAATTTAACCGCGACTCCCAAAAGAATTATCACCAACAAAACAAGCAATATTATTATGATTTTTCTTATTTTCATCTGATATTAAAATACTTCTTAAAACGTCGTCGCATTTGCTACATTCGACCCAGAACAACCGATAGCATTACAAGCATAAACCTGATAATAATATCTAGTTGCCGAATTTAACCCCGTGTCTGCATAAGAAGTCACATTCACTGGCGCTGGTATAATGGCTGGACTGGATAGGTCTGAGTTAACTGAACGATAAATCAGAAATCCCGTCTCATTGTTAGAGTTATCAACCCAAACAATATTAATTTGCGAAGGTGAGAAGGCGCTTGCAGAAAGATTCGTAGGGGCGGTCGGTGCCGCAGAAGACCCAGAACCACCACTACTGCTCCCACCAGAAACACCCAACGCTCCTTCGCTTACCTGTCCAGCCGAAGAAACGCTGACATTTAAACTGAGCGTTCCACTATCGCTTTGTAGGGTTATTGTAACCGGCAGCTGGGAATTAGAAATCACAGATAGGTCGGGTGGAACGAAAACTATATCTAACCCGCCCGGCGGAATATTAAAAAAGCTTACCTGACTATCCAAATTATAAGATTCTAGCTTTTCCAATGAACCAGCAGAGACGTCATAACGATAACTTGTCCC
>JBBTYZ010000008.1:23701-25948 GCA_038061595.1 Patescibacteria group bacterium
AGAGACTTTGCTCTTTGTAAGGCCCCAACAACGACCGATTGATCACGACTAAGGGCGATTTGCCTCAAGCCGGACTTGTTATAACTCAAGGCAAATCCGGAGAGGAGCATCGTAATTGCAACAACAACCATTAATTCAACAATGGAAAAACCATCCCTGTTAGAATTCAGAATATAGAATTTAGAATTTGGGGAGATTTTTAAAAAGTTCTTTTTTTCTCTCATTACTAATCATTATACTACAGCCGTAATAACTTAGGATTCGGAATTTAGAATGGATAAATTTGAATTTTGTCGAATCTTTATTAATCACACACGGTGAGCACGACTCCTAATCCCTAAATACTAGTTGCTAAATTCTAATTAGATGTTGAATAAGCGAAAGTACCCAGAAATTATGTGAGTCCCAAAAAATATAGTCACCACCATGCCTAAAATGAAAATTGGAGCAAATGGAAGCTTGTCTTTCATGGTTTTTTTTCTATTAAGTAGCAATACCACCCCAAATATTCCTCCGAAAATAAATGCGAGCGCAAGCGAAAGGCCAATGTCCGGCCAACCCAAAACTAGTCCGGAGGCCAAAGCAAGTTTTACATCTCCCCCACCCATAGCTCTTCCTTTGGAAAACTTATAAAGCGTATAGAAGAAAAGCGAACTCAAGACGGCGCCAAATAAATGATTCGTCCATATTTGCTGAAACGGAGAAAAAAGAAGTTCATATTGCTCTACAAAAGACGAGTGGAAAGGCTGTAACCAGGAAGAGGCAAAACTTTTAATAAAAATAATTAAGACTCCCAGAATACCCAAACTCAAATTTAACTCGTTCGGTATTATATACAAACGCATATCAATCAATGTCATCAAAAGCCAGACAAGAAATACAACGATCCATACCGTGGCGAGTCCATAAAATGACCAAAGAGGCTGACCTAAATAAAATAGGTTTTTTATGCCGTAGAAATATTGCAAATAGAACGGGACGGTGACAAAAATGATTCCGCTCAAGGCCTCGATTAGGGGATATTGAATTGAAATTTTCTTGTCACAGCTCAGGCAACGTCCACGCTCTAGAATAAACGATATGAGTGGAATAAGCTCAAACCACCTCAAGGTTTTTTTACAATGAGGGCAATGCGAGCGTCCGCCCAAAATATCTGGGCTAAAAACGTTTCTCTCCGGCTTATACCGGAGAGAAACTACATTTAAGAAACTGCCGACGGCAAGGCCGAAGAAAAATAGAATGATATAAACAGGATAACTCATAACCTAAACGTATGGTCTATTTTACTTAACGGCCGCCCAATCCGACGGTTACGCAATAGGAATTCTCATCAGCACAAGTGCAGGACGGAGGCGGAATAATCGGGCTACCAATCGGACTTATATCGTCATTTGAATTGTAGCTTTGAATGTCGCTTCCTCGATTATTTTCCAAACAGGTCCCAACAATATAACTCTGCGAAGATTTTCGGACATAGCCATACTCCCCGCCCTGGGGATCGGTCGGAAGACCTTCCACAGAAGAATATAGGCTATTTGTTTGAGGGTAGCTTTGTTTATGTTCCGTATAGTAATTCTCTAACCCGCTTTGTATTTGCCTCATATCCGAAATACGCCTCGCATCCCTTGCACGAGTTCGGGCATCTCCTAAACCAACTAAAACCGTGGAAGACAAAAGACCAATAATGGCCACAACCACAAGCATTTCAATTAGAGTGAACCCAGCATTCTCCTTAATATTTTTTTTTGAGTATTCCATATTAACTTGTCACTCCTACGAAGAGGGGGCTTTTTCTAGAACATAAAATCCGACATCAATTACCCCAGTTTCTTATTGAGCAGCACAGTGCACGTTAGCAGCTGGACTACATGCTGGCGATATGGCTGGACAAAGAGTGCTCGTGTCCGATGAAGGAGCATTCTCCAAACAAACACCCGTTTTATAGGTTTGAACCGTAGCGCCACGAACATAGGTATAAGAAATGTTCTGTGGGTCTTTAGGCGCTCCACCAGGATATGTAGAGAGATCGGCGGGATATCCGGTAGCTGGGGCATATTGCGTCTCCAACCAGTTTTGAATTTGCTGGACATCAGCAATTCTTCTTGCATCTCTCGCCTTTGACCTTGAACCGCCTAAACCGACAACCACCACGGAGCTCAAAAGCCCGATAATCGCTATGACAACCAAGACTTCAATCAGTGTAAAACCTTTTGTATTTTTCATAAAATTTATTTTTTTCGACCCTTT
>JBBTYZ010000008.1:26048-27253 GCA_038061595.1 Patescibacteria group bacterium
TTAGAAAGTCCGGCTCAAATTATAGAGCGGCAATAGTATTGAAGCGAATAAAAGCGCCACCATACCACCTATTACAATCATTAGGGCTGGCTGGATAAGTGTCACTAGGTTTTCCACGATGTCTTCTACTTCTCTTGTATAAAAATCATTCACCTTCTCCAAAAGCTGTTCCAGTCGCCCGGTAGACTCGCCTACATTTATAAGCTGTGAAACGAGTGGCGGAAATTCAGGCATTGTCGAGAGTGTTTTTGATAAGAGATCGCCCTTCCTTATTTGGACAGCAGCCTGATGAAGCAAGTCGGCATAAACCGCATTTCCAATAGTGTGAGATGATATTTCTATCGCCTGGGGAATAGTAAGTCCTCCTTTTATCAAAACTCGGCTCGATTCAGCAAAGCGCGCAATGTAAAGTTTCTGAAAAAGCCCACCGATTACTGGCAATCTCAAACTTAATTCGTCTAAGACGACCTTCCCCTCTTGTGTTTGAAAATAATCAATCACTGCGAACAAGAAGATCACGAACACTACCCCCAATCCCCACCACCATTTGGAAACAAAACTTCCTACGCTTAGTAATATCTTGGTGAAAAATGGCAACGAAACGGAAGCTTCTTCAAAAATAGGAGTTATCTGCGGAAGAACAACTGTGACCATAAGAATAACTACCCCGATAAAAAGCGCGATTACAACCGCCGGGTAGATAAGGGCGTTTTTAACTTTAGCAATCAAAGCCGATTGTTTTTCCAAATAATCGGCGAGGAAGTTAAGAATTTCGCTTAGCCTACCGGTCACCTCAGCGGACTTAACCATATTTATATAAAATTCTCCGAAAATACCGGCGTGCCTTTCCAAGGCCTGCGATAGGGAAAAACCGGCATCAACATCTGTTGAAATTTCGGAAATTGTTTCTTTTAAGACTGGGTGAGACGTTTGGTTATATAAATTCCTAAGACTATCGGAAAGCGGAACTTGGGAAGCCAAGAGCGTTGCAAATTGACGAGTAAAAATCATCAAATCGTTAGATTTAACTCGTTTAAAAAAACTTAAAACATGATCATACCAACGATCCTCCACAACCGGCTCGATGGACAAAACAAAAAGTCCGTGTTCAAGAAGTATTGAAAGCGCGGCCTCGCGAGCGGAAGCCTCAATGCTTCCAACCTGCAATTCGCCATCTTTTGTTCTAGCCTTATAACCAAATTTCA
>JBBTYZ010000008.1:27353-28427 GCA_038061595.1 Patescibacteria group bacterium
AGCTACGCTCAAGAAGTATCCTCAACTCTGCTGGATTCAGAGAATGGATTTCCGCCTGTTCCAATGATATTTCTTTCCTCTTAACTAGGGAGACTAACGATCTATTTAAAGACATCATCCCCTCTTGTACGCTCGTTTCTATAACAAGGTCTATTTGATAAATCTTCTTTTCCCGAATCAAGTTACGAATTGCCGGATTCGCAATCATAAGTTCGTTTGCTGGTATCCTACCGCCACCCACGCGAGGAATTAGTCGCTCAGAGATAACCGCCACGAGCGTAGAAGCGAGTTGGGAAATAATTTGCCCCTGTTGATTTGGAGGGAAGGAATCAATCATTCGGTCTATTGTTTGTGAAGCAGAGTTAGTATGCATCGTAGCAAAAACCAAGTGACCAGTCTCGGCCGCAGTCATTGCAGTTGCCATCGTTTCGGCATCTCTTATCTCTCCGATCATTATTACGTCGGGGTCCTGACGCAAAATAGCTCTGAGACCGTCACTGAATGAGTGAGTATCAATGCCCACTTCTCTTTGGGAAATTATGCAACGGTCTTGGGAAAACAAATATTCGATTGGGTCTTCAATTGTAATTATGTGATCGGTGCGTTTATGGTTAATCTCGTCAAGCATTGCTGCAAGCGTGGTTGATTTACCGTGTCCGGCAGGGCCTACCACCAATACGAATCCTTGTTTAAGTCTTGCGAAATCATGTAGAACGGGTGGTAAGTTCAATTCTTCAAGCGTCTTGATTTGCGCAGGAACAAGCCGGAGAGCCGCAGCCAAAAAAGTTCTTTGCATATAGACATTTACCCTAAACCTGGCCTTGTCTTCAAAATTATAAGAAAAGTCCAATTGCTTATCTTCTGAGAAATTTTTTTTCTGTTCTTCGGTTAAAAGCGCGAAAACCAAACCTTCCGCATCTTCTTTGGTAAGAATAGACTCCTTGGTAAGTGGTATTAGAACGCTGTCCACCCTAATAGTCGGGCGTCTACCCACCGCAATATGCAAATCCGACGCATTTTCTCTTGCGGTCACGAGCAAAAGCTCGTTCAATTTTTGTTTGTAATCCATCATTC
>JBBTYZ010000009.1:0-6605 GCA_038061595.1 Patescibacteria group bacterium
ACGATTCATTCTCGCTCAAAAAAAGTTCGAGCAAATGATATAATGACACCACAAAAGCGTAGCTTTTGTGGATGCCGCTATGCGGCACCACAACAAAGAGGATACGTTTTGGTGGGATCTGCAAGCAAAACTTGCAATATCACACGACAGACGGAGTTTTTAGCGTAAGCGACTATGTTTTAAACGGTGGGGTGGCTGAGCCTGGTTGAAGGCGCCGCACTCGAAATGCGGTATACCCGAAAGGGTATCGTGAGTTCGAATCTCACCCCCACCGCTTTGTACGGGATTGCAATTTGTTACCAAAATTTTTGATAGATTTTGGACAAATCGGTAAAAAATTAGTTGAGTAGAAATCATGGACCAAAAAACTATTGATACCTATAACCAGATAGCGGAAGAATACAATGATGAAACTACTGATTTTTGGGAACGGTTTCCGCGAACGATTATAGATAAATTCATTGGGTCTGTCTCTGGAAAGGTTTTAGATATTGGCAGTGGCTCTGGTAGAGATGGCCTAATTTTTAAAAATCGCGGCCTTGCCGTTATTTGCTTAGACGCTTCTGAATCGATGGTAAAACTTTCCACGCAAAAGGGATTAAGCTCTATTGTAGGAGATTTTAATTCTTTGCCGTTTCCGAAGGAATCATTTGATGGAATTTGGGCATATACCGCCTTGCTCCATATTCCCAAGACAGGAATTGATAAACCATTGGATGAAATTTCAAGGGTATTAAAAACCGATGGTGTTTTCGGACTCGGCCTTATTGAGGGTACAACAGAGTTGTATCGAGAAAGTTCCGGCATTGGCAAGCCGCGATGGTTCAGTTTTTATACGAAAGAAGAAATAGTAAATTTATTGAATAAACACGGTTTTCGAGAAAATTATTTCGAACAATTTAAGGTGGGTGCAAAAACCTACCTTAATTTTATTTCAAAGAAATCTTAAATACCCAGACAACTACTCACGCTTTCCGCAAGGGCGAGTTATCTATTCTTCGGTGTTGGCCAAAATCCGAGACGAAACTTTCCACCCAACATCATCCTCGTTTGAGACTCAATCGCGGGTATCGCGCTAAAAATTATTGTAAGAATCGGAACTAAAAACCACTGTAAAAAATAAACAACGTAATGTCTTTTCCTGAACCACACGGGTTTCGGTGGAAGAAGCGCGGTGCTAACGAGCGCAGAGGCAACAAGACTTATGGTCGCTAAGTTCAATATAATACCTATCGTTTTCGGTAAATTGTAAGCTAAAACCGGTTGATTGAAATCATAACCGCCCAATATAAGAGGTAGCCAGTTTAGCGTAAAAAGAATAAATGGAGTCGTGGGCCAAGAATAAAAACCCTCACCGAATATAAGAGACCATTTGATTTTATCCCGAAGAGGGATTTTTTTGTTTTTGAGAAAGCCGGTAATCATATAAGGTATATTCTCCGTTCCCCAAGCCCACCTTCTTTGTTGTTTATACAAATTTTTTGCAGTCTCCCAAATGGTCGGGGCGGCATTAGCGTCCAAGGAAACCGGGTAGTGCATTGGAATGGCTCGCCAATCTCCATTGTAGTGAAGGTAAAACTTCCAAAATATAAGCGAGTCCTCTGAAACGAGATTAGTATCCCAGAAATCAACATCCACCAAAGCTTTTAGTGGCATAGCCTGCGAAGTAAATGTTGTGAGCTGCTCTGGCCGAGACTGCTGCATCATCTGCCAAAATGTCGGAAAAAAAGACATCACCCTTGAGAAAATAGGCGCGTCATAAATATTGTTTATAAAAAGAGGGACGGGTTGATAACTAGAACGAAGCGGATACGGGGATGTTAGGAATAAATAACTTAAACGACCAAAGTATTCGGGAAATGCTTGCGTATCAATATCGAAAACCGAAACAATGACATCTTCATAAGGAATCTTGAGTTCGTCTATTAGTTTTTGACTCGCCCTTGCCGCCCAAGTCTCATTTGAACCCTTGCCAGGAATCTCATCGGGCAAATTTTGAGGATGCGAAGTTGTAAGAAACCTCAAAAACGAAAAACCAAACCTTTCCTCTATCTTTCTAGCAGTAATTTTCGCCTCCTCGCCCCCACTCTCTTCTGTCGCCAATACGACTATCAATTTCTCTTTCGGATAGTTACATTTCAAAAGAACTTCAAAAGTTTCTTGCACAACATTAATCGGTTCTTTATACATAGGGAGTATCACCAAATGATAAAGTTCTTGCCATGATTTTCCGTTCTGCCGCCCCATCTCCTTAATTTTATCCAGCCAGGTTATTTTCAAATTGTCTCTCACCCAACCAAAAGTCACCCGAAGATGAACATAGAGATAAACAATTCTGACGAACCAAAAAAGAGAGTAGAGAAGCAAAAAAACCGTCGCAACAAAAGGGAATTTTGCTGATACAAAAAATATCAAGCCGAAAGTGAGCCAAACCAAAACGCCCGGAATGATTTCGATGAATCTATATAAAGACACGACATTAAACATGTTATATAATAGAAGGATGAAACGAGAAAAATCTCAAGTCATTGAAACAGTGCACAATGTTATGCCTGCTGTCGTGTCAATAATCATCTCTAAAACACTTGAGGATCTAAAAAAGGACCATCCGGAGCTAAGTTCTG
Organism: Patescibacteria group bacterium; assembly: GCA_038061595.1. GTDB lineage: Bacteria > Patescibacteriota > Minisyncoccia > UBA6257 > GWB1-50-10 > JBBTYZ01. Next base: position 2,625 of record JBBTYZ010000009.1, read on the forward strand.
CTTTTGATGCAGGCGGATACCCCCCGCATCACATACCGCCTGAAATGATTGACTCGCACGGAAGAGTGCAGGTGGGGGGAGGTAGTGGATTTATAGTAGATGAGGGTGGCATTGTTCTAACCAACAAACATGTCGTTTCTGAACCACACGCACTTTACACGATAATAACTAGTGATGGTAAAAAATTTGATGCCGAGGTCCTAGCAAGAGATCCGTTGGACGACGTTGCAATTTTAAAAATAAAATCAGCTCCCAAGAATCTCGTAATACTGGGACTCGGCAATTCAAAAGAAATAGAACTCGGCCAAACAGTTATGGCTTTCGGAAACGCGCTTGGCATCTTTAAAAACACTGTTTCTTGCGGAATAATCTCGGGGTTGTCTCGGTCAATTAGCGCGCAGGCCGACCCAATGGCTCCACCACAAGAAATGAGGGGGTTAATCCAGACGGATGCCGCCATCAACCCGGGCAATTCCGGCGGACCACTTACAAATATTTTTGGGGAGGTAATTGGTATCAATGCCGCAGTTGTTTTTGGGGCGCAAAACATCGGCTTTGCAATACCAATAGAAATGGCGGAGAGAGACCTGTCCGACTTAAAGAAATTCGGAAGGATTAAGCGCCCGCTCTTAGGTCTTCGTTACCTAATCTTAACTCCAGACCTTAAAGAAAAAATGAAACTTACGGTTGACTATGGCGCATTGGTTCTGCGTGAAAACGTATTAGGAGAGGCAGTTGTGCCAAAAAGCCCAGCTGATAAAGCGGGGCTAACAGAGAAAGACGTTATTTTGGAATGGAACGGAGAAAAAATAACGGCCGAGAAAACAATCCAAGATTTCTTGGAAAATTGTAACGTCGGCGATGAAGTCAGTTTAAAAGTTTTAAGAAACAAGAAAACTATTGATAAAAAAGTGACGCTCGCCGAGAGGAAGGCCTAATAAATCCTCTCGTCAACCAACAAACCAAACCTATCCAACAGCAAAACCCTGTCGTGTTCCAGATCTAGAGGTATCTTATTCCCAATCCATACCCTCCACTCAGGAGATAGAAAATCTGAGTTGTTGGAATATTTGCTGTAACAACCGTTGAAGTTTATTTTGTTTATAAAACTTCGACAAGCGACATCTTCGTTTGCATAAAGATTCGATTCGTTCGGGGTGGGCGCCTGACAACTAGATAGAGACAGGATAAACGACTGACACCTTCCGGAAAAAGAGACAATATCGTTTCTATTCACGTAAGGACAGTTTTGTTGCAATGGCGGCTTGAAATCATAAATCTTGTTCAAATAGCCGGTGCATCTATTAAGACGAATATTTTTCCCTACCGGACTTGATACACCATAAATACCAACATAATCCCCCGACCCGATAGTTATATCGCCCTCGGACGGAAACTCAAATGGGTTGTAATTATTAACCCCCCTTCCAATCGTTACCTCGCTCTTGTTGGTTTTAATTTTCCACCCCGAAATGTTTATTTTCTTATTGCTTAAAGAATAGGCTCCGTTAAGAGTTACTTGAGAGATAGAAGTGTCGGAATAAGCCGGGTAAGTGGAGCCGATTGTGACCTTGCCATAATCCTGAGAGAGATCAGATGCAGTAAATCCTGATGGCGCGACCGGCGCAAGACCAACCACTACTCCGCCGCCCTGTTTTGTATAAAACAGGTCTCTCGGTGGGGTTCGTTCGAGCGAACTTCTGGTAGCCGTTGTTGACGTAGACATCGGGGGAGGCAAAAAATCATTAAAATCCACATACTTACCCAAAAAAAGGAACGTGTAATAAACAAGCCCACCAATCATTATCGCCAAAATTACAGAACCAATGTAACGCATTTTATATAATTCTACTCTACCGTTACCGACTTTGCTAAATTCCTTGGCTGATCAATATTACAACCCCTCTCTAAAGCTATGTAATATGCGAGAAGTTGAAGCGGAATGCTATTTATAATCGGGCCTAGCCATCCCAAAGTGCGTGGCACACGAATAACAAATTCGGCGAAAGATGCGATTTTTTTATCGTCATCGTTTGCAACCGCAATAATGCGACCCCCACGCGCTCTTACTTCCTGTATGTTTGACATCACTTTCTCATAAATCGCATCTTGCGGAACAACAACCACAACAGGCATTTTGCTATCAATTAAGGCAATCGGTCCATGTTTCATTTCAGCCGCCGGATATCCTTCGGCATGAATATAAGACACTTCTTTTAATTTCAGGGCGCCCTCAAGAGCCGTTGGGAAATTAGCTCCCCTGCCAAGATATAAAAAATTATTACTATGCTTTAGAGCGCCTGCGATTGATTTTATTTTCTCTAAGTCTCTAAACGCTCCAGCCGCTTTTTGCGGTAGCAAAGAAAGTTCTTTTATAATTTCTTGAGAAATCTTTTGAGATATCTTTCCCTTGGCTTTAGCGATAGCAAATGTTAGAAGCGCAAGAACCGTAAGTTGCGAAGTAAACGCCTTAGTTGAAGCAACGCCAATCTCGGCACCGGCTCCCATATAAAGCACTGCATCTACCTCACGTGCTATGCTGCTTCCTGCAACATTCACTATACCCATAGTGGTTACACCGCTCTTTTTTGCTTCTTTCAAAGCCGCGAGGGTATCGGCGGTTTCACCGCTTTGACTAATAGCTATCAATACGTCCTTATCATCAAGAACGGGGTGACGATAACGAAACTCAGAAGCATATTCCACCTCTACCGGAATACGAGCCATTTCTTCAAGCATATACTCGGCTGCAAGTCCGGCATGCCAAGAAGTGCCGCAGCCAATTATTATAAGCCGGCGGGCGTTCAATATTTTATCCCAAATTTTTTCTACACCACCCAACACAACCCTGTTCTCCCCAACAATAAGTTTTCCCCTCATTGCATCTTCTATCCGCCCAGGCTGTTCGTGTATTTCCTTAAGCATGAAGTGAGAGAAACTTCCCTTCTGAATTGCTTCAAGAGCCCCTTCCAACTTCTCCACCAGCGGATTCACCTCACGCCCTTCTAGGTCAAAAATTTTGATACTATCCGCAGTAACAGAAGCCACTTCGTTTTCTTTCAGATAAATTATTTTGTTTGTCTGACCAATAAAAGGCGATGCGTCTGAGGCTACAAAATTCTCTCCGTCGCCCTTACCAATGACGAGCGGGCTTGAAAGTCGAGTTGCATAAATCGTTCTTGGATCATCGGCATACATAGCCGATAGCGCAAATGCGCCACGGATTGTTTTCGCGGTTTTTGTGAATGCATGTAGAAAGTTGTCGCCTTCGCTTAAGAATTGTTCTATCAAGTGCGGTATAACCTCGGTGTCGGTTTCGGATTTGAAATAATGCCCCTTACCAATAAGGCTTTCTCGTAAAGCTTCATGATTTTCAATTATACCGTTATGAACTAACGCAATTTTTCCACTGCAATCAACATGCGGATGAGCATTAACCTCTGTCGGTTTTCCATGCGTAGCCCATCTCGTGTGGCCAATTCCAGAAAATGAATCCAACTCTGCGTGAACATTAACCAGCCGCTCAAGCTCATTTACCTTGCCCGCAATCTTAATAACCATTAATCCGTCATTGGTTGGCAAAACAACGCCCGCAGAGTCATATCCTCTGTATTCAAGCGCCTTAAGCCCGCCCATAAGGACTGGCATCGCTCTCTTATTGCCTACATAACCTACTATTCCACACATATTTATATAACGAAGTTGATTAACCGATCTTTCACGAAAATTGTTTTTTTGATTTTCTTACCAGCAATGAACTCTTTTACATTCGGGAGTTCCAACGCAATTTCCTCCGCTTCTTTTTGACTTACTCCGATTTTCATATTTATGATTCCCCTCATCTTTCCATTTATTTGTGCAATGAGCTCAAAATTTTCTTCTTTGATTAACTTGGGGTCATATCCTGGCCAAGGTGCTTTATGGATGGAATCCTTATTTCCTAACTCTCGCCAAAGCTCTTCAGTAATATGGGGGTCAAGG
>JBBTYZ010000010.1:0-1254 GCA_038061595.1 Patescibacteria group bacterium
GGTCAAAAACCCCGTATATTATGTGCAATACGCTTATGTCAGAGCCCTTAACATAATCAAGAAATCAAAATCCATTTCCGGCACACCAGACTTAACTCGCCTGACTTCAGCAGAAGACATCAACTTAATAAGAAAGCTTGTTCAGTTCGAGGAGGTAATGCAAGAAACCGCGAAAGACTACGAGGTTCAAAGACTTACGAGGTATGCTTCCGAGCTTGCGCACAGCTTCCACAATTTTTATGAAAAGGAGAGGGTGGTGGGCGAAGAAAAAGAAACCGCAAAAGCGCGGCTCGCCCTGGTTAAAGGTACCGAGACAACTTTTCTGAAACTATTTAAAATTTTGGGCATTTCTGCTCCGAAGAAGATGTGATTTGTTCTTGCGCATTTTTCGACTCGTTGATACTATTTATTTAGTAAGTTTATTATTTGATGGAGGATTCAGATGACAAAAAGGCACTCAGAGACTATTGCTGGTGCAGCGATTACCGGTTGTATTGTTGGTATCGCGTTTTTGGGCTATGTCGGTGGTGCGCTCGGAGTCATTGTGGGGGCCTTATTGGGATGGCTTTTTGGACCAATGGATAACAAACCGATGAGTGGCACTGATGCGAAATAGGAAAACGAGAGATGCTCAGATACGCGTAGCCGTTCACTGGGTGACGAGAAAAAAGCCATTCCAATCCTCTAAAGAGGTTGATGCTTATATCAAAGCGCTCAATAGTCTTCGCAGAGCCTTCCGATATCTTGAACGGAGCCATAAAAAGAAAATACCACCGTTTAATCTTAAAACCGCTTCTAAATAGGCGGTTTTTCTATTAAAATAAGAAATATGCTCAGAGGCTTAAAACAATTTAGTCTGCCGGAGGTTGAAGAAAAAGTACTTAAGTTTTGGAAAGAAAACCAAATTTTTGAGAAAACTTTAGAAAAAAACAAGAAAAAGAAGAAATTCGTGTTTTATGAAGGCCCGCCTACTGCGAATGGGCGACCTGGTATCCATCATATTTTAGCTCGGTCTTTTAAGGATATTATTTTGCGTTATAAAACCATGTCCGGTTTTTTTGTGCCTCGAAGGGGCGGTTGGGACACGCATGGTCTGCCGGTTGAGATTGAGGTTGAGAAAGCGCTGGGTTTGAAATCAAAAAAAGAGATAGATGATTACGGAATAGCCAAATTTAATAGGAAGTGCAAAGAATCGGTCTGGAAATATAAAGATGAATGGGAAAAACTAACCGAGCGGATGGGTTTCTGGTTGGA
>JBBTYZ010000011.1:0-4983 GCA_038061595.1 Patescibacteria group bacterium
AAAATATTACGCCGGTGGAGTTGATACGAGGCATGGGTTGGCTTTCAGTAATGGTCATGTTTGGTTTAGGTTGAGCGACGTGGAAGGTATATGGGAAATCAAAACTGCCTAGTTCAGGCAGTTTTTTCGTTTATCTCTTTCTTGATCTGGTCCAAAAATTCCGGAACCGACTCTACAATCATATCTTTGATGTGTCGTTTGCGGATGCTTACGGTATTAGCACTTTTTTCTTTGTCTCCCACGACGAGCACATAAGGAACTTTTTCTAATTCCGCCTCTCTTATTCTTTTGCCGAGAGTTTCATTGGATGGAGCAAGCTCTACTCTTATGCCGCGGTTCTTCAATAATTCAAAAACATCTTTTGCATATGCGTCTTGTTTATCGCTTACCGCAAGAATTTTTACTTGGACAGGAGAGAGCCAGGTCGGAAAATCTCCAGCGAAGTGTTCAATGAGCACGCCGATGAATCTTTCAAAAGATCCCAATATCGCTCTGTGTATCATAATTGGTCTTTGTGGTTTACCTTTTTCATCTGTATATTCGAGTTTAAATCTTTCGGGCATTTGGAAGTCGAGTTGTATGGTTGAGAGTTGGTGTTCTCTCCCAATTGCGTCTTTCGCATGAATATCTATTTTGGGTCCATAAAACGCACCGTCCTTGGGTTTTAATTCGTATGGTATCTTTAGTTTTTTTAAAACATCCTTGAGCGCTTGTTCGGCCTTAGTCCATAATTTTGGATTGCCCATGGCCTTGTCTGGTTTTGTGGCCAATTTGAAACTGATTGGCATGTTCACGATTTTATATAATTCTTTCGCATAACTTATTAGCGAGAATATTTCTTGTTCTATTTGATCTGGTCTGCAAAATACGTGAGCGTCGTCTTGTGTGAATTGCCTCACTCTAAAAAGTCCTCCCAAAACGCCTCGTAGTTCATTTCGATGAAGCCGGCCAGTAGGTTCTGCAAGTTTTATTGGCAAATCTCTGTATGACCTTTTTACGTTTGAATAAATAAGAGTACCTTCTGGGCAATTCATTGGTTTCAAAACATAGGTTTCGTTATCAACATCAAACCAAAATCCATTTTCCTTATAGTACTGCCAGTGGCCGGATTTTTCATATAACCCCTTTTTGACCATCACTGGCGTTGAAACCTCCCCATAATTTAGGGCCTCGTTTTTCTGCCTTATGAAATTTTCCAATTCTTTCCAGATGACCATTCCTTTCGGGTGCCAGAAAATAGCGCCTGGAGAAACTTCGTGTTGAGAGAAGAGATCTAACTTCTGGCCCAATAATCTATGGTCTCTCTTTTCCGCTTCCTCCATCATTTTTAGATACTCGTTCAGCTCTTTTTTATTGTTGAAAGCCAAACCATAAACTCTTTGGAGTTGTGGTTTTTTTTCGTCGCCCTTCCAATAAGCGCCAGCAATCTTAACTAACTTGAAGGCATCGGCATTTATTTCTTTTGTATTTCTCACGTGTCCGCCTCGGCAAAGGTCTAAGAATATTTTTCCTGTTTTATAAACCGTTAACGGTTGCTTTTTTACGCCCTTGGGAGGATGAGCGAAATCCTTAATGAGTTCAAGTTTAAATTGCTGGTCTTTGAATATTCTTCTTGCTTCTGCTGGGGCTACCTTTTTTCCAGAGAAAGTTAACCCGTCTTTAATAAATTTCCTCATAGAGCCCTCAAAATCTTTCAAGTCGTTGGGCGTAAGATTGCGGGGGAGTGAGAAGTCATAATAGAAACCATTTTCAATTACTGGGCCAATTCCAAATTTCGCTCCCGGAAACCTTTCCAATACCGCGGCGGCCAAGAGGTGAGCGAGTGAATGCCTTATGTTTTCTAGATTATTTTTTTTCATCCCGTTAGAAAATTAAAATAAACTCTGGTTCGACTGAAGATGTATTGGATTTGAATGGATGTATCGGCTTTGAAATAAGCATATCTTTATTTTTCTAACGGGATGAATGGTGTTTTTAATTATACGGATAAAATTATGATTTTGTAGTTATTGACAAATCTGTAATAATATGATACTATTATCACAGTGCCGAATGGCATTCCAGATCTTTAACATAACTTCATAGGAGGCGCGCATGTCGCGTACCCAAGAGAGAACAACGGACTTGATGTTCGTTGTCGGGCTTTTCACAGCCCCGATCTCGTGTGGTGCGCAGATCATGCGTACCCTCACTACTACGAACGGGGTTTCGTTTGCGCATTACGTTGCGTTCACGTTCTCCTTCGTAATCGGCCTGGTCCTTGCTCTTGACTCACGTCGGGAGAACCCAGGCCGGATCATCACGCAGCAGGTTTACCTGTTCGCTATGTGGGCGGTGGGCGGCATAGCAATGATTGCGACCGTCATCCTCCGTGGGAACTATCACTGGTCTAGTACGGACACAGTGATCACTATTCTGGTTTTGGTTGGGGTAGTGTCAACTGTTTTCTGGGCGGCTTCGAGGAAGATAAGCGTCAAGGATCCCGCGGTCAAAGCGTGGACCAGCATCTCTTTGAAGTCGGTGCCTCAATTCCTCCTTGTTCGCAAGATTTTTCTTGAAGGGGGGAGTGGGATCACCGGAGCGTTCATTGTTGTTGGCCACATCTCAATCTTGATGCGTCTTGTTCCTCTCGTAATCTCAGCGAAGACGAGTGGTATGGATCGCAGTAAGTATTGGCTGATAGTGGCTGAAATCCTGAACTCGCTTTCGTGGCTCGCAGTAACGTTGATTTGGTCCCTGAAGTAGTATTTCGGGGTTAGTAATTGCCCCGCGCAGAAAGGCTTCGTGCTTAACTCTGTGCGGGGCCTTTTTGTTTTTGAAACATTTTCTTCTATTGACAAAATCATAAATTGTATGTTATAATTGCCCCAGCAAGATACAGAACAACTCGGTTCGGTATCGCTTAAAAAACTGAAAGACACCGGAGGTGTCTCGTGCAGAACATTTACACGTGGATTGGCTTCCTCGCGGCGCTCTTCTCGGTTTTCGCCTACGTTCGTTTGGCGAAACTTGTGACGAACCCCTCGAGCGATGTCGCGCCGAATCCGGCAAGCTGGCTTGTATGGCTCGCAGTTGATGGGAGCATCTTCGTGAGCTCACTTGCGGCCGGCGTTACGACAACGATGGCCGTCTTCGCGGTTTATACCATCGGCTGTCTCGTCATCGTTGTTCTTGTTTTCAGGACCGGCAAGATTGAATGGAAGCCCTTCGATGTCGTCTGCCTTGTTACGAGCGCAATTGCGTTCGTTGCATGGAAGATGACCGGGGATCCGAAGATTGCCATCTACCTCAACATCGCAGTCGCGACGGCGGGCACGGTACCGACAATCGCGCAGGGTTGGCTCACGCCGGAGCAAGAAGATCTTCGGGTGTGGCAGTACTTTCTCGCGGGAGGTTTCGTTAACCTCTTCGCGGTAGAGAAGTGGGATTTTGTAAACGGAGCACCACCAGTTGCGGTGTTCATCCTGCAAGTCCTTCTCTTGAGCGCTGTCTTCCTCGGAAAGAGAAAGGCGAAGTTGGAGGTAGGGTAGATCTGAAGTTCAAATCGTCCGCGGCAGACGGAAGTAGTTTCTGCTAAAGCCCCTAGCGCAAGTTGCGCCGGGGGCTTCTTTTTTACAACTCCTTAACGTTATTGCAAATCAGTTTCGGTTCGCCGTCTCTTAGGGATAATTTGCCGCTTACCATTATCGCTTTGTTTTCTTCCCAGATGTTTTGATTTTTCATTAAAAGTTCGGAGAAGACCAATAGCTCCATATTATCGCTATTGTCTTCAAGCGTGACAAAAAGCATCGGCTGACCCTGTTTGGTTAATATCTTTCGCATTGCTGTAATCACCCCCGCAAGCGCAACCCTTGATTGGTCCGCCGGTTTGCTGGCTTTTATTTCTTTTATTTGTTTTACTTTACCCTTCAACTTCTCAGCGTAATCGTTGAATGGGTGATCTGTGATATAAAGTCCCAATAATTCCTTTTCCCAAGCGAGCGTTATGCTTTTTGTAACTGGAGCGCCTGTTAGTTTAAAATTCGTAAGTGTAGGAGTCCCTCCAAAGAGGTCGAATTGATTGCTGTCTTTTCGTTTTTTGGCGGCGGCGTTTATTTTTAATATTTCATCAATACTACCCAAGGCCTCGCCTCTATTTACCCCCATAGAGTCAAATGCGCCGCATTTTATCAAACTTTCCAAAGATTTTTTATTCAAATCTCTGTGATGGATTCTGTTTAAGAATTCATTGAAATTCGCGAAAGGCCCGCCCTTGCTTCTCTCCTCAATTATGAAGTTAACGATATTCGCGCCGATATTTTTTATAGCCAAGAGTCCGAAGCGGATGTTTTTAGCATCTACCGTGAACCCTTCAAAACTCATATTGATATCCGGGGGCAATACTTGTATCCCAAGTCTTCTCGCCTCATTTATCAAGAAATTTATTCGTTCAATTTCACCACTAGAGATGTTGAGCAGGCTTGTGGTGAATTCCACTGGGTAATGCGCTTTTAGATAGGCGGTTTGGTAACTTATCATCGCGTAGCAGGCAGCATGAGATCGGTTAAAGCCGTATCTCGCAAAAGGCGGGAATAATTCCCAAATAGCTTCAGCTGTTCGTTTATCAATCCCATTGCCTATCATGCCGTTTATCAACCTTTCTTTTTGCTCGTCCAAAAGTTCTTTGATTTTCTTACCAATAGCCTTTCTTAGGGTGTCGGCTTCTGCGAGAGTGAATCCCCCCAAATCCCGGGCAATTCTCATCATCTGTTCCTGATAAACTCCAACTCCGTAGGTATTCTTAAGTATCGGTTCCAGTTTCGGGTGGAGGTAAGTTATTTTTTCTTTTCCGAATTTTCTTTTTATATAACTCGGAATAAGTTCTATCGGTCCGGGGCGATAGAGCGAGATCATCGCGATTATGTCTTCGAGTTCGGAGGGTTTTAAATCTTTAAGATAGTGGCGCATGCCGGAAGATTCTAATTGGAAAATACCTGTCGTCTC
>JBBTYZ010000012.1:0-24478 GCA_038061595.1 Patescibacteria group bacterium
GTGGGTATTATGAGCCCATTTAACTGGAAAATTACCGAGGCCTTTCCACCTATTAACGCGCACCAGACTAATTGTCACTATACTGGTCGCTGTTTCGATTTTTCGGTTCAATCGCCAAACTTTTCGTCTAGTGAATTTTGTACTCGGTTAAAATTTATTTCAAGAGGTGCTGTTAGTAGGGGGTTTAATTTAGTCGCTATTGAAGGACTTCCGACTAATAGTTGTTCTACCGGCCCTGATATTATCCCGCAGGGATTGGCCGAGGGCGTGCTCAGGAAGGCTTATGTTACAAGCACGGTTTTTCATATCCACATACAATAAAAATGAAAAGAATTTATAAAATATCAATTATTTCTGGGATAGCGCTCATCTTAATCGTTGGTATATATTTTGTCTCTAGAAGTTTTTTGACCCCAAAACCTGTGCCCTCGCCCGAGGTAAGTGGCACGCCCCTACCAACGGCTCCTGGCAATAATGGTTCAGATACCACAACAGCGCCCGGAACAGATGGCAAGACGCTTGCTCTTAAGAAATTGTCCGAAGAGGAAGTTTTTGATTTTGGAGTGGTACAAGCAAGCGGCGAGATTTTCTATCTTACTCCCACAGGAAAAGTTTTGAGCGCTAAAGATGGCCCAGATCTTGAAATATCAGGACAGAACGTAAACGCACTAAACCATATAGAACTTAGTCCAAGAGATCAAAAATTCCTCGTTTCTTTCGGAGACCCCAAAAGACCTCAGTGGGGAATCTTTGATTTGATTGATAAAATTTGGCGACCACTTCCTATAGAGATTACTAACGCTGCTTGGGGAGTCGACAACGATAAACTAATAGCAAGTATTAAGAAAACAAACGAATATAATTTAAGCGAGGTGGATCTTACAAAATCTCCACCGACTTACAAAATTATAATCAGAGATTTTCGAATGAAAGACGTTGAGTTGTCTTACTCCGGAAACCAAAAATTAATAATAAAAGAAAGGCCTTCCGCGAGTTACGAAGGCCGAGCTTGGCAATTAGATCTAAAAACAGGTTCGTTTAATTTAGTTGTCCCACCAGAGAGGGGGCTGATAATAGGTTGGGCGAGAGACGGGTCAACCGCTTTTAAATTCAGCGCCCTAAGTTTCTATACACTAGGTTTAAATCTCGCTTCCGCAATTAAAACTGATTTCGTCACACTACCGGAGAAATGTGATGCGGTTTTAGAAGTAGGTTTTTGTTTTGTTCCACAAAATCTAACACTAAGAAACGTACTCCCTGATGATTATTTTTCGAAAGAATTCTTTTCAATAGATGCTCTGATTCAATTCGATGTAATAAGCGGATTAAGTCAGGAGATTTTAAGAAGTGGGGAAGGAAACGTTGTTGCGCTCGACGCTAAGAATCCAAAAGTTTTTAGAAATAAGATTTATTTTATAAACAGATATGACAACAATCTGTATGAATTAGACGGGTTGCCGGAATTAAAAGTAAACAAAGATCTTCCGCTCTAATCTAGGAAAGGTGTTTTATTACGATTCGTCTGTCTTTCCCAAGACCTACGCTCTCTGTCTTCAAATCCGGATGGGTTGTAATTTCCACATGGACTAACCGCCTTTCGTAAGCATTCATTGGGGGGAGTTCTACTTCTTTTTTCGAAACCATTGCTTTTTTAGCCGCAGCTCTTGCAAGTTCTGTTATAAGGCGTTCTCGCTCTTTCCTGTAATAATTTAAATCTATTATATAAGACTGCTCACCCCCTCTCGTAAGCATAAGATTAACCAAGTGTTCCAGCGCAGATAAGATGGCCGGGACTCTGTTTTCTAAAGCCTCGTCTTCTACAAAAAGTGATATTTTATGATGGTCTTCGTCAACATCAATGCGGCTTATTGTGAGCCCCATCATTTTCAGTATTGTTTGTATTTTCTCTTGTGGTTTTTCCATGTTCTTTGATGTTAATTTTTTTATTTATAATAATCTGTTGTCCTAAAGAAAACAATGTTGTGACGGACCAATATAGTCCGAGGGCCGCGGGAAAGTTTGTGAGTATCACAAGGGTAAGTATGGGGCCTATCATCACCATCATTCTTCCGCTCCTTGCAATCGCATTTTCTTCCCCCGAAGATTTGGGCGGAAGGGATAATTTGCCTTGGACATATTGCAATGCCGCGGCAACTATCGTAAGTATCAAGCTTTTCTCTCCCAAGTCAATTAAACCTAAAAACCCATGATTGTCAAAAACCCCACCAGATATGCCCTTAAAGAAAACTTGATAAAGGGCTATTAGGATTGGTAATTGAATTAATAATAAAAACACGCCCGAGAAAGGATTTAGTTTGTGCTCTTTATATAGACTAAGTAGTTGTTTCGCTTGCTCTTCTCTGTTGTCTTTGTGATCGAGTTGTATTTTCTTTATATGTGGTTGGAGACGCTGCATCAAAGACTGGTCTTTCGCGCCTTTATAAAAAAGTGGAAACAAAACAACACGGATTAGAACAGTGAGTAATATTACTGAGACGCCCAAATCGTGAAAGGCGAGATTGTTATATATATAAACTAGAATTGATAAGATTGGTTCGTAAAGGTATGTGTTAAAAAGATTTGTCATTTGTTATCTTAAATTTGTTCAATAATTTCTTTCTTTAAATCGTTAAAGGTTCTTTTAAGCGCTTCTTTCGTTAAGATGATGGTAAAATCGTGTCTGTTGGCTACCAAATACGGCTTCATAATTATCCTTACTCTTCTTTTTAACAAATTTCTTTCGGTTGCTTTCTTAGAAACCGACGTGCCCACCACAACTATTAGTGTGTTAGTTTGTGAACCAGCCCGCCTTGTTTTAAGGATAGCGCTCCGCATTTAAAGAAATTGAACCAAATCAGACAACGAGCTTTCGTCTTCCTTTTTTTCGTCTCCTTTTAAGGACGTTTCTGCCGGCAGTACTACGACTTCTTTTTAAAAAACCGTGGGTTCTTCCTCTTTTTTTCTTTTTTGGGCTGTAAGTGAAGCTCATTTTGTTGTCCACAACTCATTAACAATTAAACCACATTTATCTTTGGAATTCAATATTGCAACATGGTTTAAATATACCTATCATAAGCTATATCCTAATAGAAAAAATTATTGTTTAATTTTTTCCTTTGAGTTAAATCATATGAACCAACAAGATATTTGGCGCACCGTTTTGGGAGAGGTTGAGCTTCAGATCTCAAGACCTAATTTCCTTACTTGGTTGAAACAAAGTGAATTTCTTGGAAAAAATGAGAAGGAGGGAGTTGCTCTTGTTGGCTTACCAAACAATTTCGCGAAAGAATGGGTTAAAAATAGATATCATAAACTTATTTTGGGATCGTTGAGGAGTTTAGACGGCTCTATAAAAAACATTGATTATGTGGTTGTTAATCAAAACTCACCACTAGTTGTTCGCGATAAGCCGAGGGCGGTAAAGACAACGCCGGAACCACAATCGACTCTTATGGAATTAAAGATTGATCCTAAAACAAATCTTAATCCTCGATACAATTTAAAATCATTTGTGGTTGGCTCATCAAACGAACTCGCTCACGCCGCTGTCCAAGCGATAATAAAAGATGTTGGCAAAAGATATAATCCTCTTTTTATTTACGGGGGTGTGGGTTTGGGTAAAACTCACCTACTCCAAGCAGCGGGCAATGAAATAGAAAATTTATATAATAAAAAAATAAGAGTTCTTTATGTTTCTTCCGAAAAATTCACAAACGATGTTGTTTGGGCAATACGAAACAAAAAAACAGATGATATGAAGACAAAATATCGCGATGTCGATGTTTTAATAATAGATGACATCCAATTCATTGGAGGAAAACCGTCCACCGAACAAGAGTTTTTTAATACCTTTAATGTTCTCTACGAAAACAACAAACAAATAATAATATCTTCTGATAGACCTCCGGCTGCCATCCCAACCCTAGAAGAACGGCTAAAATCAAGATTTAAGGTCGGAATGACAGCTGATGTTGGTTATCCTGACTATGAAATGCGCTTAGCCATCTTAAAGAACAAGACCCAAGAACAAGGTTGGAGCATAGAGGATAAAACAATAGAAGCTATAGCGGCGAAGGTACAAAAAAACATTAGGGAGCTAGAGGGGGTATTGAATAAGGTTGTGTTTTATCAGCAATACAAGAACGAGAACATCGATAGTAAAAAGTTAGAAGAAATAATAAACGAGATAACGCAGGTCTCTTCAAAAAACATAACAGCAAACGAAATCATAAAATCCGTCGCCGATTTCTTTGAAATTTCCCCCACAGACCTTACGGGCCGAAGTAGAAAAAGCGAGGTTGTTGAGCCTCGTCAGGTTTGCATGTATCTCTTACGAGACGTATTAAAACTCTCTTACCCTCATATAGGAGAAAAAATCGGGAATCGCGACCACACCACAGCGATTCACGCTTGCGAAAAAATCTCTAGAGACATCAACCAAAACCCGGGACTCAATCAAAAAATAATGTTGGTTAAGGAAAGGATGTACAAAACCAGTGGATAATAATTCTGATTAAATTTTTTAAACACACAATATCAACATCTTTTCCTTAGTTTATTAAAAAAACAAAGAGATATTTTTCAACACCAGAAAGAAAAAACAAAGTTATTAGACAATTAACACCCACTACTAAACACTACTAATGAAATTAATATTATTAAAAAACAATCTATTAGCGGGGTTGGGGATTGTGGAAAGAGCAATTACAGATAATCCAAACCAACCGATTTTAAAAAACGTTTTAATCGATGCAAAAGATAATAAAATTTATTTAACCTCAACCAATCTTGAGTTGGCTATAAAACACCTTGTACCCGGAAAAATAATAGAAACCGGTTCAACAACCGTACCTCTTGGATTGTTTAATAATATTATTAAAAACCTGAACTCGGAAAGAGTTAGTTTGGAAGAAAAGAACAAACAGTTTTTTGTAAATACAGACAATTACGAAGCAACTATTCAAGGATTAGGATCAAAAGACTTTCCGATAATACCATCTATTCAAAACAAAAAAAACTTTTTACAAATAAAATCGAACCAGTTTTTAGAAGTATTATCCAAAGCCATTGTAGCAGCACAATATTCGGATATACGACCGGAAATAAGCGGCGTTTTGATGAAATATAAAAACAACGAACTTGTATTAGTAGCAACCGATAGTTTTCGATTAACAGAGATAAAAACCAAAAACCTAGGAGAACAATCGTTGCCGGAAGAAACATCCGTAGTGGTTCCTTTGAGAACAGCAAGCGAATTATTAAGAATACTTACGGACTCGGAAGAAATGCTTGAAATTTTCATAGATTCAAACCAAATACTTTTTCAAACAAACAACACATCTATTATATCCAGGCTCATAGACGGTGTTTTTCCTGATTACGAATCCATACTTCCTAAACAAACAAAGAATGAAATTGTTATAAACCGTGCCGAGTTTGTAAACGGAGTAAAGTTAGCAAGAGTGTTTTCTGGAAGAGCGAACGACATCACTCTTTCTGTAGGAGAAAGCAAGAAGTTTATCGAAATATATTCTGCCGATTCCTCGATAGGAAAAAACTCATACAAGATACCAATCAAATTAAAAGGAGAAAAACTATCGGTCACCTTCAATTGGAAATACCTTTTAGACGGGCTCTCGATTTATAAAAACGAGGAAATATTTTTAGGGCTGAATGCTTCTGACAAACCAGCGATAATAAAGAACCCGAGCGAACCCCAAGCACTTTATGTCTTAATGCCGATAAAAAGTTAGAGCGAACAAACCCTTAGTGGAATACAATAGACGAAACCAGACTTTCTTTTCCAAAAACATCTTTGATTTTTATCTCAATTAAGTTTTGAGGCAAAAGAGGGTGGTTTATGTTTTGTTGGAGAGAGTAATAATTTCCGGCGGGAGAAAAAGAAGCCACAAAAGACTTGTTGAAATAAACATCGATTTTTTGGAGAGAACTACCCGATCTTACTTCGGCTTTTATTAAAAAGGGGTTGTTTACAAAACTACCATTGCTGGGATAAAAATTAACCACAGATACGTTGGGTGATCCCTCGGGCGCCCGCGTATTAATAAACCCGCCTATCTGACTTTGAGAATGAAAATTTTGTATGTTTTCTGAAGCCCATTTCATAACCGGCGCTTCCCAATTATTAAATTGCGGGTCAGCCGACGGCTCTTCTGGCAATGGACCGAGGGGGTCTTTTTTATCCACATAATATAATATCGAATGAATTTGGGAATAATTCTGCCCATTTATAATTTGATTATAAACATACTCGCCGTTTAACATGGGTTTTTGGATCGGTGATATCGGATCTGGCGCTTGAAATGTTTCTGAGGGGTATTTAAGGAGGGTTTCTTTTAAGAAAGCGCTCCAGATAGGCACAGCAGCGAGGATACTGCTTCCACGACGCTCCATCGCTTTGTTGTCATTGTTGCCAGCCCAAACACCAACAACAAAAGACGGAGTATAACCCATAGCCCAAGCATCTCTATAATCGTTGGTAGTTCCTGTTTTCAATGCGACATCTTTTCCTGAAAAAATAGTAAGAGGCAAACTACTTTGTAATAATCCCGACCTAAGTTCTATATCGGACAATATTTGATTTATTAAACGTACATAATTAGCCTCCGAAGCTCTATTTGTTTTGTCAGAATATTCCTCAACCAGCTTTCCATCACTCGATTCCACTTTCAATATTAAAGATTGGTCATGTCGTACCCCTTCTTGTGAAAGAGTGCTGTAAGCGCTAACCAAGTCTATTAATTTTACCTCCCCACCACCTAATATTAATGACAATCCGTATCGTCCACGCTCATTTAAGGTCTTTATGCCGAATTGGTGTATTTTATCTAACACATTATCCGAACCAGCTAAATAAAGCGTTTTTACAGAAGGTATGTTTATCGATTGAGCCAAACCATTCTCTAAAGAAACAGGCCCCCTAAAAACGCCATCAAAATTTTGAGGATGGAAACAATCCTTGTTCTTTTCTGCAGAAAAATCAACGATTACGGGGCAGTTTATGTCATTAGACGTAAATTCTGTCGGAACATCAAAAACAACGCTCTTTGGAGAATAACCTTTTTCAAATGCTGCCAAGTAGGCGAATGGTTTTAAGGCGGAGCCTGGTTGTCGTAGGCCCTGCGTCGCGACATTGAAATTACCTTCGTTTTCTACATCAAAATAATCTCTGGAGCCAACCATAGCGAGAATTTGGCCGGTTTTGGGGTCTTCTGCGACAAGCGCGGCATTCTTACCGCTATAGAGCTCTTCATTCTTAATTGCCCCCTCAAGAACAACTCTTTCTGCAATCTGTTGCATTTCCCAATCGAGAGTTGTTATCACTCTAAGTCCACCATTTTCAACCTCGTCTTCCCCGAACTGCCTAGCTAGATAATCTTTAACAGCAAGAGAAAAATGAGGAGCAAGTATTTTCCCTATAGAAGGAGGAGCGAATTCTATTTTCTCGCCCTTGCCGGCATTTGCATCTTCTTTTGTTATGAATCCGACTTCGGCCATCCGATCTAAAACATAATCTTTTCTAGACAGAAGATCTTTTAAATGGCTCCCCCAAGGAGAGTAGAAAGATGGTGCTCGGGGCAAGCTAGCAAGAACGGCGGATTCGGAAAGCGTAAGCTCTTTGGATGATTTATTAAAATATGTTTGACTAGCCGCTTCTACTCCATAAGCGTTGGACCCATAAGGTATTTGATTTAGATAAAGAGAAAAAATTTCATCTTTGTTATATTTGGATTCCAGTTCTATGGCTAAAATCAATTCTTTAACCTTTCTTATAATAGTTCGCTCAGAAGACAAGAACATGTTTTTTGCAAGTTGTTGTGTGATGGTTGAGCCACCCTGCGCGAAACGACCCTCTTTTAAGTTGGTTAAAAACGCCCTCGCAATCCCCTTAATATCAAAACCCCGGCTTTTATAAAAATTAATATCTTCGGCAGCAAGGGTTGCTTCTTTAAGCACGCCTGGTATTTGGTCAAAAGGAATAATAGTCCTTTTTTCTTCGCCATGAATTTCGTAAAGCAAAATCGCACCGGTCCGATCATAAAGTTTCGTGGACTGATTTATCTTTCGGTCACCAAACTGGTCGGGAGACGGTAATTGTTTTATTAGAATAGCGACATAGAGTACCAGAGATGCAACAAAAGAGAGACCGACCGTAGTAATAAACACAAAAGAAAGACGAGTGATTTGTTTCCTGGAATATTTTTTTCTTGTAGGGCTTTGCATTATTTTTTTAATCTTATCTGTGTAGTGTTATTTTATCGCTTATTCGTCCACAAAAAAACCCGCAAAAAAGCGTTAGCTTCTGCGGGGGAAAATACTATAAATTTAGTATTCTGATTTTCCTTCGTCGTCGTTCTCGCTAGACGGCTCTTCAATCTCCTGAATTCCCTCAGTAATTCCATCTTCCTCGTCGAGACCGAACTCACCAACCTCCTTTGACTTCATTGAAAGTCTTTTTGTTTCGAAATTAGTCATGAAACTGATAAAAAAACACGACCTTTATTGTTTATCCAAAGAGTATAACTAAGACTTTTCTTGTGTCAATAGGGATTTGTTAGATATGGTAATCGCAATCGCAAGAGCGTCGGAGGCATCATCCACCATTTTTACCAGACCTAGGTCCAAAAAGAGGCCAACCATTTTCATAACAGCTTGTTTAGTGGCCCTTCCGTCCCCGGTTGTAGAAAGCTTTACTTCCGTGGGCGTGACCTCAAAAACAGGCAGACCCCTCGTTAGGAAAAAATTTAGTATCACGCCTCTCGCCTCTGCCACCCTAATGCCCGTCTTTTGATTTTTGACAAAAAACAACCTTTCTAAACCGATTCTTTCTGGTTTGTTTTTGTCAACAAGTTCTCTAAGGCATTTTTCCAATCCCGGGAGACGCTCGTTATATGTGCCTTTTGGCAGATCAAGAAGCCCGGAATCAACATACGTTAATTTTGCCCCCTCTTTATTTATAACGCCGTACCCTATTCTTGTTGTTCCTGGATCAATTCCAATAATTATCATTTTTTAAATCGTTGTCTGTCTGCGACGGTTACGACGAGTTGCGCTCTTACTCTGATTTTGGAATGTCTATGAAAAAAACAGTTCCTCTTCCCGGATTAGATTCGATACTTATTTCTCCCCCGTGTTTTTTTATTATGTTCTGCGTGATATAAAGCCCTAAACCGCTCCCGTTGGGTTCTAATTGAACAACGTTTTGCCCCCTGAAGAATTTATCAAAAAGCTTGGGCATGTCTGACTCAGGAATTCCGACCCCGGTGTCCGATATTGTTATTTTCACCGAAGATGCGCTGGATTCCTCCAAAGACACTGTTACGCTACCGCCGCGAGAATTGTATCTTATCGCGTTGTCCAATATATTTAATAGAGCTGTTTCTAGTTTTTCTGGATCAGCTTTTATTTTTAACACTTTTTTGGGAGAGGAGAAATTTATTTTTATTCCGTACTCTTCAGACAATACCTTGAGTCCAGAAAGCAGGTCGTTTATAAACTTGTTCAAATCAACATCCTCGAATAAGTAGCCAAACTTACCCTCCTCAATCTTAGCGGCCGAAAGAAGGTCGTTTACGATTTTTAAGGACCTCATCGACAGATCCAATCCATCGTTTGCTGCTTGTTGAAGTTCTGGCTTGTCCACAAGTTCCTTAGATATAGTTTCAAAAGACCACTTTATAGCGGTAAGCGGGGTGCGTAGCTGATGGGCGGCAACGGTTATAAATTCGGTTTTTGATTCAACAACCCCGATTTCTCTTGTTTGATCGGTTATGAGGCGCAAAAAACCGATTACACGCCCACTTACGTCCGTTATTTTATTTAAAGTAGTGCGGAGCAGTATTCGAGGATTTTCGAGTTCTAGATCAACAATTTGTGGCCACTCTCCTTCAGAAATCTGATTTGCAACAACCGCAAGTGACGGAAAAATAACTTGAGAAAGTGCGCGAAGCTTGGTCTCTTTTGCTGAAGCAGGCGATATGTACGTTCCAATAACCTCCTTAGCGTTTGTGCTAAGTATTTCTTCTGCCCCGCGATTCATGTTTAATATTTTAAAGTCTGTATCATATACAATCACACCCTCCTTAAGGTTTTGAATGACCGCTTCTAGTTCTCTGTTTTTAAATCCAGAATCCACTCTCAGGGTTGCTAGTTTCAAATAACCATTTATTACCGCAATAGCAATGCCACAATAAGAGACAACAACTAAAATCGTCAAAAGACCTGGTAAAAAGTAAGCACTTACTGTTATCAACGCAATAATAAGTCCCAAAAGAACCCATAAGGCAAAAAACTCAGGAGTTCTAGCATAGAGTTTTAATTGATTTATTGAATTCTTTAAGAAATTCATATTGGTTGTTGTTTCTTTAAGAATATCATCATCTATTACAGACGACAATTTATTTGTTGAGGCGCAGAATTAAACTTCCGAAGCCCATTTTCTCGAAGTAGGATTGGACTACGTTCTTGTCTAACTCCGCTGTTTTTAACTCATTTAATCCTCCGATTTTAATCGGCACATCCCGTCGTATGGTTGCCAATCTTTTCGAAAGCATAGCCACCTCCTTACCGCCTTCTATTTTTTTGCGTATTTTATCTGGAATAACTCCCAAATTATCAAATATATTCTCAATGTTCCCAAACTCCTTTATAAGGAGAGACGCGGTTTTTGGTCCGACCCCTTTTATTCCTGGTATGTTGTCAGACTGATCGCCAACAAGGCCCTTATAGTCGGTCAGTTTGTCTGGTTTTAGCCCGTATTTGGTATTAACAGCAGATTCGTCATACATAACAGTCTCGGTTATTCCGGTTTTTATTATCTGGACCAGTATCTTTTCGTCCTCTACGAGTTGTAGCATATCGTTATCTCCTGAAAGGATTACAATCTTAGTATCTAATTCGTTCTTGAATTTCTCTGCGAGGGTTCCCAAAATATCGTCCGCTTCAAACCCCGGAACTGGGAAAACATTAATTTTGAAAGCTTCAAAAACCCGTCTAGAATTTATCAGTTGATGGACGAGCTCGTTTGCAGTGGGCGGTCGGTGAATCTTATATTCTTTAAACTCTTCCTCTCGAAAAGTCTTCTCGGGAGTGTCATAAGCAGCGGCTATATAGTCCGGTCTTTGTTCTCTTAAGATTTTCAATATCACTCCCGAGAGACCATAAAGTGCTCCACTTGGGTTACCTTCGAGATCGGTAAATGGGGGCATCGCGTGAAAAAATCTATGGATTAGAGAATTAGCGTCTATTAAGAGCAGGGTCTTCATGTGTTCATTATAATCTTTCTTTCGTTTTCGTTTTTACCATAGTCAAACCTTACCCATATCATATTTTCAGGAAGACGCCCTTTTATTTTATTGGCCCACTCAACCAACACTATGTTTTTCGGATCATCAACAATTCTTTTGAATCCCAAGATATTTAGATCCGATGGTTTCCTGACCCGATATGCATCGACATGAAAAACGTTTTTGAATTTTTTATTTTTTAGCTCAAGCCTTTTAAATATTAAAAAAGTCGGGCTCGTTACTCTTTTTTTGTACCCCAAACCTCTTACAAACCCTTTTATAAAAGTGGTTTTACCGGCCCCCAACCCACCTTTTAATCCAAAAACAAGAGCGTGGTTGTTTTGCCTACCAATCCTAGAAGTAGTCCTTGCAAGTCTTTCCCCGATTTTTTGTGTTGTTTTATCCGAATCACTTGCTACTATTATCATTTCTAAAGCAGTGCCGGGTTTTGAGGCATCTTAAGGTGTTTGTAAGCTGCGTTTGTCGCGATGCGTCCTGCTTGCGTCCGTTCCAAAAATCCCAAACTCATTAGGAATGGTTCGTAAACCTCCTCAATTGTTGCTGACTCCTCGTTTAGGGCTGCTCCCAACGCCTTTATTCCAACTGGACCACCATTAAACCTCTTAATTATTATCTCTAAAAGAGTCCTATCGGCGCCCTCAAGGCCAAGGTTGTCGATTTCTAGCATGTCTAGGGTCTTGTCTATGACATCATCATCAATCGACGAACCCTTGTTTACTTGTGCATAGTCTCGAGCCCGTTTTAGTAATCGGTTAGCGACTCGTGGGGTGAAGCGAGAGGCAAGGGCGAGGCGTCTAATTGCTCCATCAGAAATTTTTACTTTTAAAATATTGGCGGAGCGTTTTATTATTTTTTCAATATCCTCGGGTTTGTAATAATCCAACCGAAATATAGCGCCGAATCGAGAGCGCAAAGGGCTCGAGAGCAAATTCGCTTTGGTTGTTGCCGCGACAACAGTGAATGGTGGTAAATCCAAAGATAGAGTTCTCGCTCCTGGCCCCTTGCCAATGATTAGATGAAGTTTACGAGATTCAAGTGCCGGGTAAAAAATCTCCTCAATCAATTTATTTATTCGATGGGCCTCGTCAATGAATAGGATTTCATACGGCTCAAGGTTAGATAGCAGCGCGGCGACGTCCCCAGCTTTTTCGAGAGCGGGGCCAGAGGTTGAACGCACATTAACCCCCATTTCTTTTCCGATAAGATATGCCAGGGTTGTTTTGCCTAAGCCCGCTTGTCCATAGAACAAGATATGATCGCAACTTTCCTTCCTTTGACGTGCAGCCTCAATAATAAGTTTAAGATTACTTTTTATTTTGTCTTGGCCGACATAATCTTCCCAGGCCGATGGACGGAGCGTTAGCTCTAGTTCCGGATCGGGCGTGTTTATCTTTATTTCTTTATCTTTCTCCATAAAAACGTTGCTTTTCTTATCTATTGACAATTTAATACTTTTATGCTAACATTCGCGGTAGAATCAATCGATTTCTTGAATCATATCATTCCGACAATAGACCTGTGGGCAGGGAGTTTCTTCTTCTCTAGGACTCGTTGGCTCCGGCTGGGGAGCTCCGCGGGAGAATTTCCACTCTCTTCTCTATGAAGAGTTTTCTATAAGCCTTACGGCATTTTGCCCACAGATCTATTGTTAGAATAACTCTATTTTTCCGGTAAGACGCTCGACCTCCGCTAGGCTTGTAATGCCTTGCAGTACTTTTAGGATTCCGTCTTCTTGCATTGTAACCATTCCTTGTTCTTCAACAAGTTTTTTTAGTTTAATCTCTGTCGGGTTTTCATAGATTATCTCTTCTGCCTTTTCGTCGATTACAAACAATTCGAAAACAGAAGTCCTTCCCCGATAGCCCAAATTGTTACATTTGGCACACCCCTTTGGCTCAAATAATTTAACATCTTTATATGAGTCGGTGTCCACTCTTTTTGGTAGGCCACCAAGGAAGCTTTTTATCTTCTCGCTCATGTTTCCATCAACTTTTTTAACAACCTTGCAATCGGCGCACAGGACTCTTAATAGCCTTTGTGCAATAACAAGAGATAATCCTGGACCCAACACTTGTGTCTTTGCGCCAAGATCGATCAAGCGAGGAATAGCCCCTACCGCATCGTTTGTGTGCAACGTGGAAAGAACTAGGTGGCCGGTTAGCGAGGCGTTTAGGGCAATTTCAGCCGTTTCTTTGTCTCTAATTTCTCCCACGAGTACCACGTCCGGATCTTGTCTTAAAATAGAGCGTAGTCCACTCGCAAAAGTATAATTCGCGCCCGCGTCTACCTGTGTTTGCGAAATATTGGGCAGATGATATTCGATTGGATCCTCAATTGTGATTATTTTTATTTCCGGCCTAGAAACATGTCTCAGGAATGCGTAAAGCGTTGTTGTTTTTCCAGACCCGGTGGGGCCAGTGTTCAAAATCAGCCCGTTAGGTTTTTTTATTTCGTTTTGTACTATCTCCAAATCATCAGCGCGCCAGCCCAAATCTTCTAAACTAACCTTAAGGGCGCGAGGATCCAAAATTCTCATCACCACCGTTTCTCCGTATTCTGAAGGGATTACAGATGTTCTTATTTCAACATCCACACCCATCAGTTTAATAGTGAACCGCCCGTCTTGGGGCTCGTCATGTATATTTAGCTTCATTCCCGAAAGAAGCTTGATACGAGTTATAAGAGAAATATATTTAACCGAATCAAACTTATCAAAAGCCGAGTGAAGCAGCCCGTCTATTCTCAAACGTATTGCTGAGACTTCCTGAGACGGCTCAAGATGGATATCAGAAGCTCGGAGAGCCATCGCGCCCGCTAAAACGATCTCTAGGATTTCCGAGGTGTAGGGACTTTTGAAATTTTTTATTTCGTTTCCAAGATCCTCAAGAGATTTAATCTTTAATTGTAGGTTTTTTAGGTTTTCCTCGTTTATTTGAACACTTCCAGAAATCTCTTTGCCTTCCGGTACAACGTATTTGTAATAACTCCATCCGTGCTCAAGGCTGGTTTTTGAAACAACGACAACCAAGACTTCGTATTTATTTTTAAGATCCTCTATGACTTTTTTGGCTTCATCGCCATTGGGGTCATAGGCGGCAATGGTTAGTTTTTTTCTTAGGATTTGGAGGGGAACAAGCAGCGCCTTTTTAGCATTATCTTCAGAGACTGTTGCCATTGCCTTGATTTCGGTGGGAACCTTAACGGATATCAAATTGAGATAGGGCAATCCTAACGTATCAGCACGTCTTTTGGCGTCAGACTCCTCTGCTTCCCGCCTTTGTTTTGCGAATTGTTGGTCTAATTCCCCAGCCATTGTTACTTTTTTTAAGATTACTGCCGATGGTCAAAATTTACAAGCATTTTCCTACACAAGCCGGCTAGACGCACCAACTTACTCACTATTAATTCCTGATCGTGTTAAGAGATTGACAAAATTGTTTTTTCTGTTATACTATAGACAGTAAATTCGGAGACTAACGTCACTTAATCTTGGAGCAATCCAAGGAGGTGTTTCATGAGGGGAATCTTGGTTGCATGCCTTATCTCGGTTTCGTTGGGGTGCGCAGGCACGTTGCACATCTCAACCGACGAGATCAAGGACTCGGCCGCGAAAGTGGTCACGAAACGTAGGGTCACGCTTGGTGAGCGGCAGCTCGTCATCCGGGGCAACATTCCGGACATTCGGGTTAAATTCGATCTGAACGATGTGACAACCGAAAGGGATGGTCAGGGCAAGACAGTCCTCACCTACCGATTCGCCGGCATGCTGGCGTGCAATGATCGGATTACGACCTCCGTGATTGTGACGGCGCCGAATCATCGGGTCAACGGAAGAGTTCCTCGCGGCGTAGCTCGCGTATGGACCATCCAGGGCAACTGCGGCTCTGGGCAATCTCCGAACGAAGGCTGGCTCGTCGAGCTCGAAGGCGAGAGCTTGGTGATACGAACCTCGTACTAGGAGAACGTCGCTGCTAAACAACCCGCTCTAACACAAAAGAGCGGGGTTTTTGTTATAAGATTAACAAATGCCCGAACTCCCGGAAGTAGAAACAATTTCAAAAGGACTTGATAAAAAACTCAAAAATAAAAAGATAACTAGAATTTGGACCGACTGGCCAAAGTATTTTAAATTACACAAAAACGAAAAAGACTTTTCGCGTCAAATTATTGGAAAGAAAATATTGAAAGTTTCGAGGCGAGGCAAGAACATATTATTCTATTTATCCGAGAAACACATTCTGCTCATTCATCTCAAAATGACAGGACATTTATTGATTGGTGAGTGGAAGCAAAATCGTTCGGAAAAATTGGGAGAGAAATGGCAGGGTCAAAAATGGGTTCCAACTAAGGACGGCGGGCCGCTTACCGACCCATTTAATAGATTTATTCGTCTAATCTTCTTTTTAGATAATGGAAAGATGCTCGCCTTGTCTGATGTGAGGCGGTTTGCGAAAGTTTTGTGTGGCGTTGAGGAAAAAATCTTAAATTTACCAGACATTAAAAATTTGGGACCGGAACCACTAGACAAACGTTTTACTTATAAAAAATTTGGAGAACTTTTCAAAAATAAGAAGGGTGTTATAAAATCCGTTTTGATGGATCAGGGCTTTATAAGTGGCATAGGCAATATTTATTCGGATGAAATTTTGTGGCTTTCAAAAATTCACCCGAGTCGTAGGGTGGAAGGATTAAAAGAAAAAGAACTCATAGCTATTTATAAATACATTAAACAAAATCTTAAAAAGGCGATTCGGCTTCGTGGGACATCTTTTAGCGACTATCGTGATTCAGAAGGTAGGCGTGGCAAATATAGTCTTTTCCGTCGTGTTTATCAAAGAGAAGGAGAACCATGTTCCCGTTGTGGGATAGAGATAAAAAGAATTAAGATTGGCGCTAGGTCGGCGCACTTTTGCCCGATTTGCCAAAAAGAATAGAGGCGGCACACTTGTGCCGCCTCTAACTATCGTCCGTACGTATTACGCGTCGCTTCTCGGGAGCCGCCCCTTGCGATTGCGGCGTCCGTGGTTCTTGTCTTCGCGACCCTTTTTGGGCTTGTTCTTGCCACCAGAAGGGGCGTAGGCGCCGACCGGAACGCCGAGTCGGATCTGACCCGCCGCATCAAGCTTTGGGCGTTGCTTGGCTGCATCGCGGAACGCGGTCGAGTTGATCTCCCTGTCGATATTGCTAAATGCGACCATCTCCCTATTCTCCTTGCGTGAGAAAACCGCCTTCGTGGGTGGACCAAACATCACAATGCTGTCCGGAATACTATAATATAGTATTATTTTTGTCAAGTACCCATTATAGGTCAAAAGAAATAAAATAATAAAATGATTATTTGCTTATACGGCCCCGATTCCTACAGAAGGAGTTTGAAGCTTCAAGAAATAATAGGAAATTACAAGAAGAAAAACAGCTCAATCGATATGTTTGTTGTTGACCTTGAAGACGAACCAGACGATTGGCGAAAGGCAAGGGATTTTTTGAACCAGCCGTCGATGTTTGTGGATGTTAAATTAGCGCTTATAAAGGAATCAGGTCTGGAAGAAAAAGAATGGGTGAAAGCCCTGAAAGCCTACGTTGACAATCAAAAGATTTTTATTGTTATTTCGGATAGGGATAAGCCCAAGAAACAGTTTGGTTTTCTAACAAAAGAACCAGTAGTTTTTCAAGAGTTCAAGGAGCTTGAGGGAGAAGGAATAAAAACCTTTTTACAGAAAGAGGCCGCGAACTTGAGCCTGAAGTTTGAAACTGCCGCGCTTCATTTTCTTTGTTTATATATTTCTTCGTCGGTTTCGAGGAGTATTCTTGCGCATAATGAATTAGAAAAAATATCTTTGGCTAAATTATCACAACCAATAGGCTTAGCAAGCCTACGGAGCATTATTAAATGGAACAAGAAAGAGGCCCCATTCTATATGAGTCGAGACATTGTTGCTTCAACCGATTTTAGGAAAAAATTATCTGCTCTTGAAAAACTTTTTCTACAAAAAGAAGCGCCCGCTTATATTTTTAATCTATTGGCTTCGCAAACGAGAGGCGCATCCGCTTTAAAATTCGCAGATTATGACATTTCGATAAAAAGCGGTGGATTAGATTACGAGGAAGCGCTTACTGAATTCGTCCTTAGCGTTTAGAGATTTTTTTAGAAAGCCGAGACTTTATCCTGTCGGCCTTGCCGCGTTTAATAAAATCCACCTTGGTTAGTTTGTCTAAGGTCTTGTAAACGAGGGGGAGTATTTTTTTAGCGTCCTCAAATTTCTCGGCTAATACGAGTTTTCTGTACTTTTTAATAACCTCCTGCATTCTCTTTTTGTATTGGAGGTTTCTTGTTCGTCTGCGCGCATTCTGTCTAAGCGCTTTCTGGGCTGATTTGATCTTTGGCATGTTGGGTTAGATTATTGCTTACGGTAAGCGCCAAGTCAAGTTATAATCTAGAACCTATCTCAATAATAATCCCGGAACGCGTTGCTTGGACAAATTCAAGATTTCAAGGCTTGCCGAGGAGGCGTGTGTCAATACTCCGACGAGGCGTAACGCAGAAATCTTGAATTTGGACAGCAACCCGCAGGGATACTGCCAATTTGTTTCATAACCGCGTTGCTCCTCCTCAGCGTGGTCCTTGACCACACCCTCGTCGTCGCGCCTTGTCCTGAAACGAAATTGGCAAGTATCGCGTTAGGAACTATTATTGAGATAGGTTCTAAAATCAAATGATTTATAGCATTGTCGGAAATTTGGTGGGACGAGGAGACAACTTCCTTGTTGTTGAAACAGGCGGTGTTGGATTCAAAATCTCAACAAATAGCGAGACCTTGAGCAGCGTGCCCCAGGGAGAGATAAAACTTTTTTGCTATCTATATGTGCGCGAAGATCAATTGGAGCTTTATGGGTTTTTAGAAGAACAGGCTTTAAAGTTCTTCGAGATGTTGAATAGCGTAAGCGGCATAGGCCCAAAGACTGCTTTGGGTATTTTAGATATGGCTCCTGTGCCCAAGATTATGGCCGCGATTTTGGAACGGCGGGCAGACTTTCTTACACGAGCATCAGGTATAGGCAAGAAGACTGCCGAGCGGTTAATCTTAGAGCTTCACAGCAAGATAAAACTTCCCGAATCCCAAACGCTTACTTCCAAAATGGATATGGATATAGAAGTTGAAGAAGCTCTTGTTAGTTTGGGTTACCCGCGGTCACAAGTAAAAGATGCTGTGAGGAATTTAGGAGAAGCTAAAACACTTGAAGAGCGGTTGCGAGAAGCGCTAAAGTTCATGGGGAAGCGTAAGTGACCACAATGCATTCAATTTATCACTATGTTTTGTCCTTCGCGGGGGCGGTGCTATTTCGGAATCCTAGCCGAAATATTTTTGTGCTCGGAGTGACAGGCACTAAAGGAAAATCGACTACTATTGAAATAATAAATTCGATTCTTGAGGTAACTGGAAAAAAAACCGCACTTATTTCATCAATACGTTGCAAGGTTGGAGAGGAAAGCGAAACAAACACAACAGGAAATACTATGCCGGGAAGATTTGCTATCCAAAAATTTTTACGCAGGGCAGTAAATAGTAATTGTGATTACGCCTTGGTCGAGGTTACTTCGCAGGGCATACTTCAATATCGCCACCGTTTTGTGAATTGGGGCGGCGCTATGTTTACCAATCTCGCTCCAGAACACATTGAAGCTCATGGCACATTTGAGAAATATAGAGATTCAAAAGTTGAATTTTTTAAATATGTTATCAAAAAGAACGCTAAGGCCACTTTTTTTGTAAACAAGGATGACGGAAACACGAAATATTTTATGGATGCCGCAAAAGGCGGAAATGTTCTTGAGTATAGCGCAAGCAATATAACAACCGAGCTCGCCGGAGATTTTAATAAATATAACATCGGGGCAGCTGTGAGCTTCTGCGAATCCCAAGGGATTAATAAAGAAACGATAAAAAAAGCTGTTACCGGATTTTCTTCGGTGCCCGGCCGGATGGAATATGTTCAAAAGGAACCGTTCTCGGTGGTGATTGATTATGCCCACACACCAGACTCTCTAAGGAAGGTTTATTCGTATCTGAAAACTAATTTAGGTAAAAACAGAAGAATGATTTGTGTGTTGGGCTCAGCAGGCGGCGGGAGAGATAAGTGGAAACGTCCCGAGATGGGAAAAATAGCGGCTGAATATTGTAATGAAATCATTCTCACAGACGAAGATCCGTTTGATGAAAACCCCGAAGAAATAATTAAAGATTTGAAATCAGGAATTCTAAGTACTAATTTTATAGCGAATACGTATGAAATTTTGGACAGGCGTGAGGCTTTGGAAAAGGCGGTTTCCTTAGCTGAAGCGGGCGATACAATTATTGCGACAGGCAAAGGGAGCGAGGAATATATCCGAGTCTCTGGGGGGCGAAGAATGCCCTGGAATGAAAGAAAGGTATTAGAAGAATTGTTATAATTTAAACACTACCTAAATGCGTTTAACTTTTTACGGAGGCGCGAAGTCAGTGACTGGTGCCAATTATTTATTAGAATCCGGCGAGACGAAGATATTGATTGATTGTGGTTTAGGACAAGGCAGTAATTATGCCGAGAAGCATAATTTTGACCCTTTCCCTTATTCCCCCGTTGCTATTCAAGCTGTTTTTATAACCCATGCCCACATAGACCACATTGGTCGGGTCCCAAAGCTTTATAAAGACGGGTTTCGTGGAACCATTTATTCAACTCCACCTACGAAGGATTTTGCAGAAACAATGTTGTTGGACTCCGAACATATTTTGGGTGAGGAGTCTAAGAAACACAGGAGGCCGCCGCTTTATACCGTATCCGATGTCAAAGAGGTTGTGAAATTTTGGCAAGGGAAGAAATATCATGAAAAATTTTCCGTCGGACCATTTGAAATAGAATTTTATGATGCGGGCCATATTTTGGGATCCGCATCAATATTGATAACCGCCGAGGGCAAAAAAATAGTTTTCTCCGGTGATTTAGGCAACAACCCAGCGCCTTTTATAAACGGGACAGAATTTTTAGAAGATGTAGATTACGCGCTAATTGAATCCGTCTATGGCAACAGAATTCACGAAAAACTAAATGAAAGAAAAAACGCGCTTGAAGACCTGATAGAAGAAACAGTTAAATCTGGCGGAACGGTTATGATTCCGGCCTTCGCTCTAGAGCGGACACAGGAAATGATGTTCGAGTTAAACGAATTGGTTGAGAACGGACGAATACCTCGTGTGCCCGTATTTATTGATAGTCCTCTTGCTATCAAACTCACGATGGTCTATCAAAAATATTCGGAAGACCCACTTTATTTTAATGCCGCGACAGCGAAGCTTATTGAAATGGGCGATGAAATTTTTAATTTTCCAGGATTAAAGATGACATTAACGACAGAAGAGTCAAAAGCGATTAATGATATTAAGCCACCAAAGGTTATTATGGCGGGATCTGGCATGTCGAACGCGGGCAGGATATTGCATCACGAACTTAGATATTTATCCGATCCAAAAAGTTCTATACTTTTTGTTGGTTTTCAAGCCGAAGGATCTTTGGGCCGAAAAATATTGGATGGGGAAAAAATCGTAAGATTGTTCGGAGAAGATGTGCTCGTAAAGTGCAAAATAAAAGCGATAGGAGGGTACTCAGCGCACGCCGACCAACCACAACTCCTTAAATGGATAGAGCCCATGAAACACCATCTCAAAAAAGTTTTTGTGGTTCAGGGTGAAGAGAGAGAGGCGACGCCTTTGGCCCAGAAAATAAGAGATCAATTTGCCATTGATGCCAGCGTTCCTATGTCTGGCGATAGCGTGGTGTTATAATTATTGGTGATGTCGAATCATAATCACAAACTAAAATATAAAATTTGCGTCTCTGGAGCTGCAGAAACCGGCCATTGCTCTAAAGATGCCGTAGAAAAAGCAGAGATAGTCGGTCGAGAGATCGCGAAGCATGGCATGGTGCTCGTTACAGGCGCTACAACCGGCATTCCTTATTGGTCGGCCAAGGGCGCGAAAGCTGAGGGTGGGGTTGTTATTGGTATTTCTCCCGCCTCTTCAAAGCTGTCCCATATCAAAACTTATCGTCTGCCCACCGACTATCATGATCTAATAATTTATACGGGCTTTGAGTATTCGGGCAGAAACCTCTTATTGACCCGTTCAGCCGATGCAGTTATCTCTCTTTGTGGAAGAATTGGTACGTTGAATGAATTCACGGATGCTTTTGAAGACGGAAAGGTCCAGGGCGTGTTGCTTGGAACGGGTGGTACTACGGAAATGATTTCCGAAATATTGGAACAAGCCCATCGGGGGCCGGGCAAGGTTATTTTTGAGAAAGACCCAGTGATTTTGGTTGATAAAGTTATCAAACTAATCGAATCCGAGGAAGAGAAGAACGGCATTAAAGGTCGAGTATTGTAATAAAAAGATGAAATCGAAAGAACCAAAACCAATAGGCGTAGTAACTCATTATTTTGGTGGTCTTAGTGTTGCGATAGTTAAATTCAACAAAAGTGTTTCTGTCGGCGATAAGGTTATTTTTAAAGGAGCGACGACGGATTTTGAAGAAATTATAAAATCAATGCAGTTCGACCACAAAGAAGTTGGAACTGCAAAAAAGGGCCAAGAGATTGGGATCAAAGTTAAGGATAAAGTAAGAAATGGGGACAAGGTTTACGCCTCGGAATAAAAAGTGAATAAAAATTTATCGGCAACCGGAATCCTTTCCGGAACTATTATTGGTGCGGGGATTTTTTCTCTGCCTTATGTTTTTAGTCAGGTGGGGCTTCTTTACGGCCTTTTTTATTTGATAGGATTCGCTCTTGTGTATTTTGTTATACATTCTATGTATGCCGAACTCCTTTTAAAAGAACCGGGCCAGCATCAGTTCTTTTATCTTGCTAAAAAATATCTGCCAAGTCATATTGCTCGGATTGCCTCATTCTCAATACTTGCGGAGTTGGTATTGGTTTTGGTTGCATATCTCATATTAGCGGGCGTTTTTATGGAACTCGCTCTGGGGTTGGGGGGGACGTCCGGCGTGCTTATTTTCTGGATCATTGGTTCTGTTTTCATTTTCACTAAACTCAGATGGCTCGGTTGGATAGATTTTCTTGATACCATTGGGATACTAGTTATAATCGCGGTAATTTCTTTTGCGGGTTTTGATAAACAAGCCCAAAACATATCAATCGTTAAAGATTTGAGTTTACCGCTTTTGTTTCTGCCCTTTGGACCAATGCTTTTTTCTCTTTCGGGTAGACCAGGAATTGCTAAGGTCGTAGAAGAATATAACACCGGAACCAAAAAGAATCCCGATTCCTTGAAGAAGGTAATTTGGGCAGGTACGTTTATTCCAGCGGTTCTTTATTTTCTTTTCGCGTTTAGCGTCTTGCGTCTTAGTCCCAATGTTTCTTCAGAGGCTTTGAGCGGATTGAATGTTGCGCCAAGCCTTCTAGCTCTTATGGGAGCAGTAGGCATCATTACAATCTGGACTTCATATTTTATGATAGGGGTAAACGTGAAAGATATTTTGAGACTCGATGTCGGGTGGACGTCTTGGTGGTCGGGTGTGGCGGCGGTTTTTTTCCCGATAGCGCTTTATTTCTTGGGCGTTAGAGATTTTTTGGGCGTCGTCGGTTTTGTGGGGGGAATTCTTTTAGCGCTCGAGGGAATATTTGTTGTTGCTATGTGGCGTAAGGCCCTTCCGAATAGTAAATGGAGACGAGCGACACCGTTATTATACGTTATATTTCTTGCCGCAATGTTTTATCAAATCGCTATTGTTCTATGAAGCTCATTCGTTACATATTTTTGATTTTTGTTTTTTCACTCCCCTTAACTACTAAAAAATTTCTCTTTTCTTTTTCTGTTCCTTTCAGCAATGTTTATACTTCTGAACACAATTCCGCCTTTCTTTATGGTACCGACATCTTACTCCTGCTGCTTATTATCCTTTCTAGTATCTGGTTATGGAAAAATCGAGGCTACGTTTTCGACAAAACACACGCATTGTTGATTGTTTTCCTTGTTATTTCTTTCGGCACAATCTTTGTTGCGGCGCAACAACAAATAGCTTTTTACAGCTTTTTAAGACTCTTTGCCTCTGCCATAGGAGCAGTTCTTATTGGTTTTATTTTGAATAGTGGCATTGTGAGGTTCGCCGATATTTTAAAGGCGGTTTCCGCTTCCGCTGTGTTGCAATCTATTATTTCTTTTTTTCAATTCACAACTCAAGGAAGTTTGGGTATGTGGTTTTTAGGAGAAACAGTGATTCGGGAGGGAATACAGGGCGTAGCTCGTATTGGCGTAAATGGTGTCGGGTTCATTCGCGCTTATGGCACTATGCCTCACGCAAATATCCTCGCCGGTTTTCTGGTTTTGGGACTTGTTTCGCTATTCTACTTATTTATCAATAACAATAGATTTATTTGGAAGGCAATTTATGCTGCCGGTATTTTTTCTGTTCTTACAGCGCTTGCGCTTACCTTCTCTCGTTCGGGCTGGATAGTTGCTGGGGTTTCAACTTTGTTGTGTTTTGTTTGGGGAATGTTTCAAAAACAATACCGCAAAGACACCCTAAGGCTTATCGGCGTTGTTGTTGTTTGTTCCTCTTTTTTATTCATCACGCTCGGTTGGGCTATTTTTTCCAGGACCCATCTTTCAGTAAACGAAGGCTCGGTTAAGGATAGGATTTCCTACAACAGGATGGGCGTGGAAATAATACGGACAAACCCTATCGGTGTGGGAATCGGCAATGAACTTTTCTTTGCATTTCAAGAAAAACTGTTTGATAGGTTCGGTGTTGGCAAAAACTCCCAACTACAACCCATACATAATATTTATCTATTAATCGCTTCTGAGGTGGGCGTTGCGGGTCTTTTGCTATTCTTGATTTTTGTTTTCACAACCACGCTCAGGGGATTTGACCCGAGAAATATAGAGTTTGTTTTTTCCTTCATTTTATTGATCTCACTTTTGGTTTTTGGTCTTTTTGATCATTTCCTCTGGGATCTCCAGGCGGGCAGATTGATGTTGTGGTTGGTTTTGGGAATAATGATGGGACAGGCAAGGGTTCAGCCCTCGTAGTTCAATGGATAGGATACCTCCCTCCGAAGGAGGTGATAGAGGTTCGATTCCTCTCGAGGGCAC
>JBBTYZ010000013.1:0-13644 GCA_038061595.1 Patescibacteria group bacterium
CCAAGAAGAATAAAGCTCCCCAGAAAAAAACATCGTAAGAATACATCTTTTTACTTTTACAACACTTCTATGTTTTTTACAAAAAAAACCGCCCCTAACTTGGCGGTTAACTTCCCTTAACACCTATCCCCTGACCAGCAACTATGCGTGTCGCCTGACCCTCATTAAAGCCCGCTACCACCAAAGCATCATAGAATTTCTTTGTGCACGACGCCGTTAGTTTGAAAAACTCCTCGTCTCCCTCTAATGCCTTCAGGATGTCCTTGAGTCGTTCTTTTATTCTCTCAATTTCTGCGTCCAATGGGCCGATTCTCCAATAAAAAATATTTTTGCTAATTAAAGGATAATACCGATTCCCTGCTTTTGCAATCTCTGATTTTCAGATATATTAAACCTTAGCAATTATTAATCCGCGGGAGACTGACATGTTTGAATCCATTCCGTTAGATGAGTTCGTGGGAAGAACTGGTGCGCAACCACGCTTCGCCTCAACTGCCCAAAAGATAGTTTCGCTCCGAGATATACGACCAGGAACAATAACGACTGTTCAGGTTATGCCCCGAAGATATCTGGAAAGTATGATAAGAAGCATTACCCTAGAAGGCGATGAAAATCGCAGGCCTTATGCAAACTGTGAAATAAAACTTGCGCGCAAAGACCCCTATGAATTGGAAATTGGCCAGACTTTCGTAGAAAGAATGAAGTATCAATCATTGCTTGAAACTTTCGAGGTTTTATTCGATGAGGATTTCTGCGTAACGCGGGGGGTTGCAAAATGCAACGCCCTCATTATATTCGGAAAAACACAGGATGGAGAAGATGCGATAGCCCATTACATACCGCCAATCATAGAAAGTTCCAATAATGTGCAGTTCCTGCTCGATGGCATCCACAGAAACTTCTTAGTTATGAGAATAGGTACAACTATTGAGAGTATAGTTTTAAAAGGAGTAGATACCCCACTCCCCTGCGAAACAAGAAATTGGTCTACAATACGCGTCGTGGACGAAAAACCGCTCAAACATGAACGTTTCTACGATTTGAAACCCGAACTCTTCCGTAATTTGAAGCGCTCCGGAATAGACGGATAAAAATATCAAAAGCTCCAAATAAGGGGCTTTTGTTTTAAAACTATTAGGCTCTAGATTTGTTTATTCTATAAACAAAAAGCCCCGTGTACGAGCGGACTTTTTTTGTCCGTCGTTCACGGGGCCAAATCACCCACACGAAACAAACTTGCCGCCACCCAGAATCAGAACAACAAAGAAAATGGGTGACAAAACCGCCAGAACCAACCAGGCCATCAGCAAAACGACGGCCATAATCTCTCCTTTCTCCAAAATCGCTTTGACCAGACCAATCGGGGTAGTGATGTACAGCATCTTCAGACCGCGCATCTTCTCCTCCTTTGGGAGTTAACTCTGGTTGCTAGGATATCAGATAATTATAATTTTGTCAAGTATCAAACCCCCAAGAACTTTTGTTTATGTGTTACTATCAAAATTAGTCCTTAACGGAGGTGTACGAATGAAAGCATTTCTCCTTCTTACTGTTTTCCTTTCTCTTCCCGCTCCAGGCATATGCCAAAACAGGGGTGAATTAGACACTATCTACAGAAAAGGCAGTCTCTCGGGGAGTATTGGCTCACGGATTAGACAAAACGACCAAGCAAACAAGGAAAACCTGAGTAGAATAAAAGACGATACAGAACTTGAAAGATTTATTAAGAAGAGCTTACTCGTCCCAATATATGAAAATGAAAATATTGGAATTGATCCCCGACTTGAGATAAAACTGCGTTTTGTTAGGCCTTACACTAAAATATTCCTCAACGATATGGGCACAGCTTTCCAGAGAATATTCGGCAAGCCAATTCAGGTTAATTCCGCAGTCCGTACGGTAGTGTATCAAAAAGATCTGATAAAAAAGAACGCTAATGCTGATTCTGCAGACGGCCAAATCACATCATCTCACCTTACTGGTTCAACCGTAGATATCGCCAAAAATGGCATATCTAGAATTGGATTGTGGTGGATACGCGTATATTTAATCAACCTAGAACGAGAAGACAAAATTGAGGCCACCGAAGAAAATGCTCAAGCGGTCTTCCATGTCATGGTTTATAAAAACTACATCTCCGGAAAAAAAAATGACTAAGCGCCTGATTAATTTAATCGGCGCTATTTTATTTGCCGGCAATCTTATTTTATAATTCCTTATCTAAGTCTTCTAATAACTTTCTAGCGCGTTGCGATAGGTGTTCTGGTGTTTTAAGTGAAAAGGAAATATAAAGATCGCCACGGTCAAATTTTCCGGCGATTGATCCGAAACGAGGCATTCCCCTATCAGATATTTTTAGTTTCTCCTTGAAGTCGAAACCATTTGGAATAGAGACCGAAAATTTGTCTCCATTAACATCCCTTAGATCAATTTTCTTGCCTAAAAGAGCATCGGTAAAACTGATTTCTTTTGTTATCTGCAAATCATTCTTGTTCCTAGTAAATACTGGGTGTGGTTTTACTCTAACAACGACATAAAGATCTCCGTTTTCGCTACCGCGCTCTCCAACCTCTCCCGTCCCTTTAATCTTTATTAATTGGCCGTCTGGAACGCCCGCGCTTATTTCTAATCCGACTTTCCTTTCGCCCCTGACTCTTCCCGAGCCCTTACACGTACCGCAAACTTTATTTGGTATTTCACCACGCCCCATACATTTTGGACATTGTTTTATTTGTGATAAATTCCCGAAAAAAGTCCTTTTTTGTTCTCTTATTTCTCCCTTCCCTTGACAAGTAGAACACGCGCTCACTCCCTTGGATTTGTCATAACCAATACTCTCGCAGACGCCACAACCTACCAGAGTTTTGAAATTAATAAATCTCTTTACACCCGTAAACGCTTCTTCTAACGTCAATTCTTCAGTAAGCTCGATGTCGGAACCATTATTATACGTCTGTCTTCTTCTGCCTCCGAAGAAGTTTTCAAAAATCTCACCAAGGTCTCCCAAGTCTTCTCCGAAATCGACATTGAAACCGCCTTGACCAAAACCACTAAAATCTCCTCCAAAAGGACCACCGCCCGGTACACCGCCCTCAAAGACTTGGCCGAATCTGTCGTACTGGGCTTTTTTATCATGATTAGAGAGAATCTGATAAGCTTCATTTATCTCTTTAAATTTTTTTTCGTCTCCGCCTGGTTTATCCGGATGATATTTATGAGCGAGCCTTCTATAAGCTTTCTTTATCTCTTCTTCTGTCGCGCCTTTTTGTACTCCTAAGATCAAATAATAATCTTTCATGGTTATTTCAAAATAACGAATTCGCGACTCCTTGATTCGAGAGAAATGTAAGCCAATCCTGTTATTATCAAAAATTTATAAATTATGAATGCTACAGCTTCGATAAGCCAGTAGAATAAGAATGCGAATCCTTTAAGCGTGAGGAAAAAAACAAAAGCGGATAGTAGACCGAAAATCGATTTAGTGGCCGAAGGCAATTGATTGAAATTTTTCTTTAGCAAACTATAGACCATTTCCTTCAATGGAGCTGAGGCGTTCAGAGGCCCAACCTTGTTTTCTATAAACGTCTTTAACCCCAAGGAAACCTGTTTCTCCATTGCTGCCTTTTGGGCTGGCAATAAATTCTGAAAATTGTCGGCAAAGTTATTTTGGCTGCTTTTTACGGCGTCAAACCTCAATCTTTTCAATTGACTTAGCGCGACAGAGTCTAAAAATGTTCCAACCGATCCAGAAAAATTTATATCAGAAAACCAGAATTTTACCACCGGTTCCGAGGAATCAATAATTCCGACAACCAGATTTTGACCAAGTTTATCGGTAAATTTTCCCCACTCAAAGTAATTTAGATAAAAAAGGACTGATAGAAAAATCAAAAGCCCCGTCACCATCTTGGGTAGCCCAGCTTTGGTTGCTGATAAAAATTTTATACTCAGGCTGTTATTCAAAATTTGCGAAGAGCGATTGATGCCGCTTAGGAGAAATAGGCACAAAACCAAACCCGCACCAAGTAGAATATAATTTGGCACCGGGTACAATCTGTCGAAAAAGACCGAAAGAGCAGCGATTGCCTGCAACAGAAGTATTAAGCCTTTTTTAACACCACTTTTAATAATAAAGGGGTATAGAACAACAAACGCTAGAAATAAAACAAAAAATAATACCGAGGCAAAAAACCTGGAATACAGAGCTGTAATGAGAAATTCATTGAAGAAATAAGAGCCCGCATAAACGGACAAAATTCCCAATAGCGCGAATAATGTTATCTTAAACCAGCCACGATCCTCTTCTGCTTCCTTAGACTGGCTGATTATTGTTGGGTTCTGGGTCATTACCGGGTTGAGGTTTTTCCTTACCATTATACATCACCTCCCCAATCTTTTGGAGTTCACGAGACAGATCGGAGATTGCGTCTTTTATTGCCGCGGCATCATCCCCATTCTGAACCTTTTTTAATATTTCCACTTTCTGATTCACGCTTCCTTTTATTTCTGCCGTTATTTTTTCTCCACCTTCTTTTAAACTTTTTTCGGCAAGATAAATAGTTGATTCAGCTTGGTTCTTGGCTTCGATTATTTCTTTCTTCTTTTCGTCCTCTGACGCATGGGCAGCTGCTTCTGTTTTTAATTTTTCGACCTCATCTTTGCTCAAACTCGTAGTAGCCTCGATCACGACTTTCTGGGTTTTACCACTGGCCTTATCTTTTGCAGAAACATTCAAAATACCGTTAGCATCAATGTCAAAAGTAACTTCTACTTGGGGTATTCCCCGTGCGGAGGGCGGAATACCATCTAAAATGAAACGCGCCAATGTTTTGTTATCCGCTGTCATAGGACGCTCACCCTGACCAACGTGAATTTCAACTGACGTTTGATTGTCAGCAGCGGTTGAAAAGACTTGAGTCTTAGAAGTAGGAATAGTCGTATTTTTCTGAATCATAGGAGTAGCAACGCCACCCAACGTTTCTATACTTAAAGTTAAAGGAGTGACGTCCAGTAGTAAAACGTCTTTAACATCGCCTTGCAGAATTCCAGCTTGCACAGCGGCTCCAATAGCCACAACCTCATCCGGATTTATCCCCTTGTGCGGTTCTTTGCCAAATAATTTTTTAACAGCTTCTTGTATTGCGGGCATTCTTGTCTGGCCCCCCACCAAAATTATTTCATTAATATCAGAGAGTTTGAGACCAGCCCCTTTGGGTGCAGCTGAAGTAACAGCTTCTTTCACAAGATTAATAGATCTCTCAATCAAATCCTTAACCAAATCTTCAAGTTTTGCTCTCGTTAATTTCATCAAGAAATGTTTAGGACCGGAAGCATCCGAAGTTATATAAGGCAGATTTATCTCTGTTTCTATAGCTGTTGAAAGCTCGTGTTTTGCGCGTTCACCCGCTTCTTTTAATCTTTGGAGCGCAAGTGAATCCTTAGAAATATCTATGCCTTCTTGTTTCTTAAATTCTTTAACAAGATACTCTATTATTCTTTTATCGAAGTCGTCTCCGCCCAAATGCGTATCCCCTCCCGTTGCCTTGACCTCAACCGTGTTGTCTCCTACCTCGAGAATCGAGATGTCGTAAGTTCCTCCGCCAAAATCATAAACGACAATCTTCTCTTCTTTAGTACGATTCAAACCATAAGCTAATGCCGCAGCGGTCGGCTCATTAACAATCCTTTTTACTTTAAATCCGGCGATCTCCCCCGCATTTTTGGTTGCCTGTCGTTCGGCATCGTCAAAATACGCCGGAACGGTAATAACTACTTCTTCTATTTTTTCACCAAGCTTTGCTTCCGCGTCAGCTTTCATTTTTTGCAAAATCATTGCAGAAATTTCCTCAGCCGTATACCACCTATCGCCCATCTGTATCTCGACGCCCCCAGATTCGGACTGCCTCATATCATAAGGCAACCATTCTTTATCTTGTTTTACTTCCGAATCCGAAAATTTGCGGCCAATAAGACGCTTCACTGAAAAAATAGTATTCTTCGAATTAACGACTGCTTGACGCTTGGCAAGCAAACCAACCAGTCGCTCTCCTGCCTTGCTTATAGCAACAATAGAGGGTGTAGTGCGATTCCCTTCAGTATTTTCAAGAATCTTGGGTTCTCCTCCCTCCATAACGGCCATCGCCGAATTGGTCGTTCCTAAATCTATTCCTAAAATTTTACTCATGTTGTTTTTTGATTATTTATTTGATGCTTCGACTTTGTTTTTTGCAATGTGGACGCGTATTGGTCTCAAAACTCTATCCCCCAGCATATATCCGTTTTCAACCTGTTCTGCTACGGTTCCGGGCGGTTCGGAAGAGTCTATTTCTTGAAGCGCTTCCATCCGCTCTGGATTAAACTTTTCTCCAATTTTCGCAGTTATCCGTTCAAGGCCATGTCTTTTCAAAATGCCGTCAAGTTGATTTTTTATTAGTGATAACCCCTTTTTAGACGCTTCATCTTTTAGAACAGTGAGACCGAGGTCAAAACTGTCCAATACCGAAATGAGTTCTATAATCATACTTTCACTACTCATTTCCGCAAACCTTGCAAATCTTTCAGCTTCTTCTTTCTTATAATTTATAAAATCTGCCTTTGCCCTTTTCCAACCATTTAGATATTCATCGCGCTCTTGCTCACATTTCTCTAGCTTTTCCTTATATTCCTTTAATTCGTCTTTTTCCATAATATTGCTTGTTATATAAGATCAAAAGATCTAAATAATCGGACTGACCTTTCGTAGTCCATACGCCTAGGACCTATAGCTAAAACAAAAACATTCGTGTCGCCCATTTTGAACCTATTCGCAATTACGGAG
The DNA here is from genome assembly GCA_038061595.1 of Patescibacteria group bacterium. Lineage (GTDB taxonomy): Bacteria > Patescibacteriota > Minisyncoccia > UBA6257 > GWB1-50-10 > JBBTYZ01. The sequence continues at coordinate 6,818 of JBBTYZ010000013.1, forward strand.
AGTTCTTTGCTTTTAGTGATCGGGCTTCCGCCTACGAAAACCTGAGGCCAGGATTTTATGCCTTGAAAATATGTCGTGCTTTTTCCGAGCCGTTCAGGAAGCACTTCTAAGTCACTAATCACTTCAACGAATTCCTTTTTATTTTTTAAGTCTAAGCTCTCACAAAGATCCTTTAAGCCTGCCATATTAAACCATTCGTGTTTGGGTTCATAACTTACCCCTAGAATACCAAGCGATTTTGAAATCTTTTGCGTTAGCCGATCTCTCTCTCCTTCTATAAACTCGAGTACTGTTTCAGCGACATAATCTTCGAAAGAACGTTCCACGCCCTTCAGAATCTCGGAAACCAAAAAACGATAAGCTTTATTGGTCGGCATTCTGCCACCAGAGGGATGGGTTTGATGAAAATATCCTGCCTCACTCAAATCATTCAACTCCCACCTTATCATCGCCGGTTTAATTCCAAAATCATATTCATCGTAAAGAAGTTCTGAGGTCACCGGCCGACCAGTCTTAATAAAAGAGTCAATTGATTTTTCCAAAATGGATCTGGACCTGTCTTTCATAATTGGCAATCACTGAATTATATTTTAGCACTCAAAAATGTCAAGCGCTAACCAAAGATAATTTTAGAAAGACTGATTATGCTCAACAATATTCAACAAATTAGCAAGCGTGCCGGATAACACACGAAGTATCTCGGCAATAACGCTTTTGTTATTGGTAACCCTAATCGTATCGAAACCCTCAAAGCTTACACCGGATTTAAACTTACCGCTAACTTTGAATTTAATTTTATCGCCGGAGGTTATGTTTTTTAAATCTTGAGTATTAAATTTCATCATAAAGGTGTTATTCGCAATAGATGTTCTTGTGACTAATGCGCCTTGTATGTTCACTGCTTGAGAATCAATATCGGATATAGAAAATCCCAAACCTTTTGAAATGGTCAAAAAAATGGTAAATATCCCTTTTCTATCTAAATTTAATGTCTCCGGATCAATTCTAATTTTCACCGGAACAACTTCTTCTACACCGCCCTCTGCTGATCTTAGAATGTATGATTGATTAGGTGTATCAGATATTAAAATATCTTTAACTAAAATCATAGTTGAGGTTCCTAGGCTCCCCGACAAACTAAAAGTGCTAGTCGGCGATGCCTGCGGCTCAGGCACAATGTTAATTAGATAATCACCTATTTTGCGTTGATCAATTTGAACCTCGTCATACTCTGGCAACCCTTCTTCTGCCCCTCCATCGAGAACATGCTTAACTTCTAGATAACGGGCTGAACCCGCCAAATCGTTCTTTTGTTTGCTTACTACTAAGCCGTCCGGGTCTGTGACTATCAAATCAGCATTACTACGAAGATTAAAAGACAATGATTGCGGTTTCACTTCGTAGTCAACAAAGTCCAAAGGATTCAATGGAACTGTTGTGTCTCCAACTCTATTCTTGCATGTTATAACAGCTGGGGGGTCTCCGTTTTTGACCCCGAAATGCAAATGACCGCCCATTACAATTCCAGTGTTGTCCACAATACCCAAAGAAGTGCCTTGAGAAATATCGTCGCCTATCTTTAGATCAGAATTGATGTGATCTAGGTGCAAATAAACTGTAGAAATTTTAGAAACCGTTGTATCATCTAATTTATTAATGTCTCCATGAAAAACCCAAACCCATTTACCGCAGCTAGATTCGGTTGTGGTTGTCATATAAATTATTTTTCCGGCCGCTGCGGAGTATGCGGGGGTGCCAACGATATCGCTGTCTATATCAATCCCATTATGAGTGGGATTATCGAGGGGTTTAAAAAACTGTGTTACTCTACCGCCAACTGTCGGATTTGTCATTTTATTGGATGAAACTCGAGCATCGGTAATAAAATATAAATCGGAAATGTTACCATTGCCCCAATGCCTACCAAATGGATAACTCGATGGGTCATTAGAACCAAAAAATGTGCTGAATCCAAAAATTTCTAACCTAATATCATAAGCATTATTAGGATTAAAAAAGAATTGCTCAAAATGAAATGTATAATCTCCTTCGATAGAGTAAGGGATGAAACCAGATGCTCTAACCACGCTACCACCCTGAGCATTACTGCCCCTATCAATCAGAGATATTCTATAACTATTAGTAGGAAATGATGGATCAAATATTGGAGCAAAGTGTAAGGTGATAAATGATAAAGATCCTTGTAAGCTAAGGGTTAATTGCGGATTATCGAAATCAGCGTTCCAGTTCAAGGTCTGAAATTCAGCTCTATTTAATACAGGTACGCCCCTAGAATCGAAGGTAGAAGGAACACTTTTGTCTAATTGTTGTAATGTGTCTCCAGCTAAAGACTTATTAACAAAACTAAATAATAAAACCAGACAAACCGGATAAATAAATATATATTTAAGTTTAATCATAAAGTAATTCGCCGCATCTTTTTTATGGACAAGCTATTGTACTAGTAACGAGTTGATAAGAGCTATTAACTTGCAATAGTATACAACTTGCATTGGGTGCGGTAAAAATTATACCGGCCGAAGAAGTGGAAAAAGAGATATTGCCGGTTGTTTTAAGCTTTGCCGATGAAACTGGGGCGGTTCCTATTCCAACGCTTCCTAAAAAATATCCATCCTTCCAATTATTGCCGGAATTGCCTATATCATAAGCATTGTTGGAATTGGGCAATATGCTTGAGTCAAAAGTTGCAGCCGATATTTTAGTTACCGCAAAATGAAGAGACTTACTTGCTTGCGCCTGTGGATTCAAAGTGTTGTACGTAAGCGTCACATCAACCTGGACAACGCTCGGACCTCCGGCATTTTCAAATTTAATCACTGAAAAATTACTTACCGTTACATTGGAGTCCGTAATCGCAATGGGGGTACTGGTTCCCTCCTGAATATATACCGCAGTTCCTGAAGCATCGGCGTAAATAGTTGTCGGATCGAGAGTTGAAGAGGTCGTCCTTAGGGTTAAGGTAGAAGTGGCAACGCCTGAGGCCATATCCACCAAACTGGCCTCCCTAACCAACCTCTGGATGGTGTTACTCAAAAAAGAGGTCTGCTCGCTCAATTCGTTATAAGACGATTGTCTGCTCTGGACCCTAGTTATGGTGCCAAGAATTCCAACCAAGAAGACCGAACTAACCGCAAAAATAACAGTGTAAATAAGAACCTCTATTAGCGTAAAACCCGAGTTTTTATTAGTCGGCAAGCGCATTAAATTATATAATAAGTATAACAGATGGGAGAAAGGCTCGGTAAATCTATCGAAATAGTTCTACTTGTAATAATACTTACCGGTTCTTCTTTTTTGAGCTTCGGAGCCGCACTTCACGAATCGGCAATAATGGACGAACTCGCCCACATCCCAGCCGGCTACAGTTATGTAAAATACCTGGATTTCAGACTTAACCCAGAACACCCACCCCTTATAAAAGCATTATCGGCAGTCCCCCTATTGACCCTGGACCTCAATTTTCCCCTAGAAAGCGATGCTTGGAAGAAAGATGTTAACGGCCAATGGGATGCTGGATCTAAGTTTTTATATGAATCAGGAAACGATCCTGATCAAATTCTAAGGGCTATAAGAGTTTTTCCAATAGTTTTGACGATGCTTACAACCTTATTAATATATATCTGGTCAAAAGAACTCCTGGGTAAGTTTTGGTCGTTATTACCACCCCTCTTATTTGCCTTTTCTCCCACCGTGCTCGCTCATGGACATTACGTAACGACGGATGTTGGTGCTGCTTTTGGGTTGATACTCTCAACTTATTTCTTCGTAAAATTTTTACTGCATCAATCCAATAAAAACTTGATAATTTCTGGAATAACCTTGGGCATCGCTGAACTTACAAAATTTTCAATGGTTCTTCTAATTCCTTATTTTTTAATAATTGCTTTCGTATTTTATCTTGCCGGAATTTTGAGAAAAGAAAATGGACATAAACTTTGGCATTATATTAAATCTTTATTTCTAATATTTGTTATTGCCCTAATAGTTATCTACTCGGTTTATTTTGTTTTTACTCTTAATTACCCAATCGATAGGCAGGTAAATGACACAACTGCGATACTCCAATCCTTTTCGCCAAAATTTTTAGCCGATGCGAACATATATCTTTCTGGGAATCGTGTGTTGCGCCCCTTGGGCGAATATTTCTTGGGCGTACTCATGGTCCTTCAAAGATCGTCCGGAGGAAATACTAATTATTTTTTGGGAGAAGTAGGAGCTGCCGGATCACACCTATATTTCCCAATAGTGTTTTTATTGAAAGAACCATTACCATATCTAATTTTAATATTGTTCTCATTGGCACTAAGTTTCAAAAACATCTGGAAAAAGGTTAGAGACGGCTTATCGGGTATATTCTCACAATTACTAAATTATCTCGGCACACATTTTTCCGAATTCGCACTACTGACATTCTTTGTTATTTATTGGGCCTACAGCATAAAAAGCCCTTTAAACATAGGCTTTCGGCATCTAATGCCGACGCTTCCTCTTTTATATATTCTAGTTTCGTGCGGATTAAAATCTTGGTTCAGTCTTGGAACCAAAAAGATACTTAAATCGTCTTTTCTTGCCCTAATGCTCGTTTGGGGAGCGGGAGAAGTCGCTATCTCATCTCCTTATTTTCTATCGTATTTCAACGAGGTAGGGGGTGGGACTTGGGGTGGATATAAATATGCGACTGACTCGAATTACGATTGGGGGCAAGATCTAAAACAACTTCAGAAAATTGTGGAGGAGAATAATATCAAAAAAATAGCTGTAGACTACTTTGGCGCTGGAAACCCCAAATATTATTTGGGACAAGATACCGCAGAATACTGGTGGTCAGCTCTAGGCAATCCGAAGGAAGAAGGTATTGAGTGGCTCGCTGTTTCTATAAACACTCTTCAGGGTGCGATACAAAAAACAGCCGCTGGCTTTGAAAGAAAACCCGAAGACGGATATGAATGGCTTATAAAAATGAGGCCGCCCGAAAAAGGTTTCGGCCAAGTTCCAAAACCGGACTTCCGAGCTGGAACATCTATATTCGTGTATCACCTATAGTAAATCCGAGAAGGAACCCTGAAGTCTATATAAGATAGTTTTTCCAAACTTAATTTTTTATCCAATTTTTGAACAATGTCCTTCAGGTTCTCGGGTATAAAATTTAAACTGAAGTAAAATCTGAGACCGTTACTTATTTCTATCTCCCATTCTTCGAGAGAGAGGTTTCTTATCTTTACGCTGGAAACGGCCGTATCGTTTTCAGACAAAATTTTAACAGTATCCAAAACGTTCGCTATCCATTCTCTTTTTGGCAAAACTAAACTGCCCAACGAAACGACACGAGTATTTTCATCTTTTATCTTAAGGATTAGAAATCCGGCCACGTCTGGAGCTTCGGAAAAAATAACTCCGTCCTTGTCAAAACCAAAACATTTACCCAGAGAACACCAGATGCCGAATAAGTCTCTTTTTTCTACAGAGATATTTACTTTCTTGCTCAAGATATCCGAATCAATTTTTATATTGGAAACACCAGGGGCGAGATCGGACTCGCTTAAATTCGCTAACTTCCAGAACAAAACATTGTCAGGCCCCAACATTGCTAGAGCCTTTGAAGAACCGATTATTCTCCTTTCTAAGTCGCTTATAAAAACATCATCCAATACAGTAATCCCCTCTGGCGCTTTTATTGAACTAACTTTGAAAAACTTTGTGTTTAAGATCAGATGCGAAAAACCCACAAACGCTCCCCCGCCTAATAACAAAAATAGGGATAAATAGAATATTAAACCCAGCCTTTTCTTTTTTACCAAATTTTTCTGATAACGATAATCACTCATTAAAGCTATTTTACATCTAAGCTTTATAAAAACCAGCTTGAACTATGCTGTTTTCGTTTCTCCTAGTTTAAATTAAAAAACAGCTCGACAGATGCTGTTTTCATATCTCTTAAATTAAAAAAAACAGCCTCGGAGAACTATCCCCGAGGCTGTAATTGCATAGGAGCTAACAGCCCCTTGATCCATCCTTTCAAGCCTTCTTGCGAACAGCGACGAAGCGACAGTGGTCAGGCCAGACAAAATCCGGCTCGCCACTCAGACCATCAAGGTCAACCCTTCGGTACGAGGTGATCTCTGTCGTATAAGCAGCTTCGAGAGTTTCGCGTTCTGAACGAGTTGCTGGACGGAAACCCATCTGACCCAGCTCATCCAGGGCGTTCTCCGAACTTATCGCCCTGTTGAAGTGGATAAGCTGGAATTCCGTGAGCTCCGCGTCAATTTGCGTTGCCACGCGGAAAATGAGGCTCCGAACGATGCCGCTTGCCCCATCCATGAGGCTTTTCAACCGTGGGCGAAGTTTCTTCCACGCCGCCCGATCCAAGCCCGACCCGAAGATGTCGGCTAGAATACCGGAGGCAAGAACCTCGTCCGCCCCTTCCAAACTTCCGTGCTCCAGGAGCAGTTCCAAAACCTGCTTCCCTTGGCCTAGAGTTGCCCTTGTCATGGCAATCTCCCTTTTATTGTGGCTTTGTCTTCACAAGCGCGGAGTGCGCTCGCTTCGACTCACCGGTTATCAATGTACGCCTGGAATTATAAATTAAATAATTGAATTAGTCAATAGTCGTACCAATTTTAATAATGAGCCTTGCTCTTGTGTTTGACGGCAACTCTCGGAAGCGAAAAAGCTTGGTTTCGAGCGAAGCGAGAATTTTTCGCTGAGAGGGTAGCGCTGCAATTTGCCGCTGGAGCAAACTGACAGCCGGTGACGGAAAATACGAGGGCGAGGCGAATGCCCTACTTCCCTATCTCGGACTTCCCAAC
>JBBTYZ010000014.1:0-15331 GCA_038061595.1 Patescibacteria group bacterium
AAAGGTGACTGGCCGAGGTTTGTGAGTGGCGAGATTAATCCGCCCGACGTGCACGTGGGCGACATCCAAAGATTCAAGATAGTGGTGGAGTCTCCTTCGCCCATAGTTTCTGTTGTCGCTGATATTGAGACAGACAACGGCATTAAAAACCTCCCCCTAACTAACACTAGGAATCAGGAAAACGGCGGTGGGGTTTGGATAGGGGAATGGAAGGTTTACGACACTCACGACACTTTTTACCACACGACTTTCGTTGCTCGCGATCAGGCTGGCAATGAAAACAGTTTGACTCTCGCCTGGTCCGACGTTTGCGGGATACCGTTTTCTGGGAACTGGCCGATGACTTCGGCCTGCACAATTTCTTCGGCTGACGGCGTGATTGGTACTGTGGCACTTCAAGCTAATGCTGGGAATCTTACTATCAACAGTAGTTTTGGGACTAATGGAAGCATCACGATTAACTCCGGAACTAGTATTGTGGTGGGGGCTACAATTAGTGTAGGGAGCTACTCTTGCCGACCGACTGGTTACACCTCCCCGGATTCAGCCTGTGTTTCCAACTCGATTTGTTGCGGCGGGTGGAGCGGGAACCTTCTTTGCCAAAATAGTTCTTCATGCATACTACAATAGAAGAAAAAGCCCCGAACTCTTGGTGTTGAGTCGGGGTTTTTTTGCTAACAGGTCGCGTTCACCGACGCCAGGCTGGCCAAATTTCTGCCAGAGTTGGCGAATTCGTGATGTTCACGAGTACACCGGATCCGTCGGCGGGCACGGTGTAGAGATCGCCGTAAAAGGTGACGATGTCATCCACCATGTTGCTTACGGAGGAGATTACGAGGTGCCTTCCGTCCGGCGACCAGCTCGGGTTCGTATATTCGTCAGGACCAAAGGTGAGCTGGCGCTTCTCTGTGCCGTCCGAATTCATCACCCAAATCTGGATAATCAAACCAGTTCTTGAAGACAAGGCGATTTTTTTCCCGTCCGGTGAGAACGCGGGAGTGAAATCGAGAGTCGAGGGAGTATTAGTGAGATTCACGAGTTCCGTTCCGTCGGACCGCATCTTGTAGATGTCGGCCCCTCGCGCGAAGACAATCCACTCGCCGTCCGGAGAGTAACTTGGCCATCCGTCTACGAAAACGCCACTGGGATTCACAGTGAGAATCGTAACATTGTCGCCCGTCGTATCCATCGTGGCAAGTCCGCTCTGCCGGCCGTCCTTGAAATACGAGAAGACAATGGTCTTGTCATCGGGTGACCAGTTTGGCATCGCTCCCTGAATGCCCCGGGAGTTAGTGCCTCGGGTGAGCTGTACGGGGCCGCTTCTGGTCAGGTTCATTATGAAGATCTGAAAACCTGGGGTGGCGAGATGGGCCGCATCCGGCGCGACGGTAACGGAAAAAGCCAACCTGCGGCCGTCGTTTGACCATCGCGGTTCCCAGTTCTGCCAGGCGGGATAGTCCACGCTAAGACCGGTGATTTGCTTCACCCCTGGCTTGTCGGGCTCTTTCAAGAAGATGTCGAGACAGCTGATCACGCCAGAGGCGCCGCGGCAGTTCATTGGTGCTGGGGCCGCAAAACGTGAGTAAGCGATGAGGTTCATCCTTACCACCCTCACAGTCATCGTGGCGGATTTGGTGGGATTCGTAACCGATGTGCAGGTTACTATGTACGTTCCCGGACTGACAGGCACGGCGTAGATCTGGTTTGCGCTCACACTGCCGGTGTTCGCCGAACAAATCACTTCGTTAGAAGCGCCACTTCTTGTCTCCGCCTCTGACGAGAACTGAAGTTCGCCATAGGCAAAGTCCACCGTGGTGTCGGTAGGTGAGATTTTTACTGACACCACTTCCGGTTTCGGGCGAGGCTCGAATATGTCGCGGCACGAGAGTGCAGCGACGGCGAGCACGAGGACTGTAAAGATATTGCGCTTCATCGTGCACCTCCGGTGCGTTGATGTTGAAGTTGTCAATTCTTACTTTTCTCATTGTACACCAAATTTTCTCAAAAGTCAAACTAAGCCGTTTCTTTGCGCATTTTTTTTGTTATCCACAAGTAGTTTGGACAATTCTCAGTTTTTAATTTACTATTTTTAGTATTATGAGTAAAACAAATAAAATTCTTTTGGTGGCGGTTGTCATTTTGGTCGTAGTTATTGTATTTTTGACCATCTGGATGGTTTGGTTTAAATCTCCTAATTATTATGCGGTTTACATGAGAACCGGGGATTTATATTTTGGAAAATTGGTTCGTTTCCCGCACTTCGGTTTGAAGAATGTTTATACGCTCCAAGTCAATCAGCAAGATCAGCAAAATCCAATAAGGATTCAAAAATTCACGAATGTTTTTTGGGGACCCGAAGATTATCTGAAGCTTAACGATGACGAAGTTGTTTGGGTAACCAAATTAAAGTCTGATGGTCAACTCGCGCAAGTCATTAAAAATAATCCAGATCTTCTGCCGACGGAACCGCAGCAAGCTGTTCCTGCTGGAGCACCAGCAAAATAATCAGAAAAACCCTCTTCACGGTGAAGGGGGTTTTTGTCAAAAAGGTGCTTCGCAAAATTAAATTTGCGAAGCGATGAAGTTCCTAAGCTCATTCTTCGCTAAGGCAACTTCTATCGGATTTTGTTATCATTAGTGTAGATGAGAAAAAACTCTGGGCAAATTGCTCTGCCTTTCATACTGCTTATAAGTGGGCTCATTGTCGAAATTTCAATTGCGGGCGCTTTTGTTACCTACTTTTTGAGTTCGTCAGGTTTGGGGGAGAGACAGAATCTTCGAGCAACTTCAGCTTCTTATTCTGGGATAAGGGACGCAATGATAAAAATAACACGTGATAAGGAATATGCATCGGGTGGGACACAGAATTACAATTTAACAGTTGATGCTGATACCACCGCGGTCACTGTATCAAGGTCTACGGATAATTCCTTGAATATTTACACTTATACTGCAACTTCTGTTGCGACCGCCGGTAGTAGGCAGAAAAAATTTGTGGCCACGTTAATAGTCAACCAAACCACCGGCCAGGTTCAGTTGCAATCATTGCTTGAGCAGGCGGTTAATTAATATATTTGAATACGTGAATCCCGTTAGAGACAATATGTTTTATTATATCTATGTTATACAAAGCAAAAAGAATGGTATGTGGTATATAGGATTGACCGTTGATTTACGGAAACGCTTTAATGAACACAATCAAGGTAAATCAACTTATACAAAAGGCAGGGGTCCATTTGAATTGATCTATTATGAATCATGTAAAAACATTACTGATGCGAGGTCGAGAGAGAAATATATTAAATCTGGCATGGGTAGACGCTATTTGAAGAACAGACTAAAGCGCTTCCTGTCTCTAACGGGATGAATTACTTAATAAAGAACATAATCTATTTTTTTGAGCGACTTGCGGTTAAGCCAATTGTTGGGGGGTTGCAAATAAGCGATTCGGGTTTGCAATATTTGTCTCTTGGTAAAGACGGACCGGAGTCATATTCGTTGCGCCTTACGCCCGGAATTATAAAAGAAGGGAAGCTGCAGGATCCCAAACAACTCTTATCCTCATTGGAGTCTCTTCATAAGATTATTTTTCCAAATGATCATTTGCAAAAAGTTCAAGCAATCGTTTCTCTCCCGCCACCTCTAATTTTCACGCAAAGTTTTAGCGTACCCAATATTGGCGAAGAGAAGCTTGGAGAATCGGCCGAACTTAATATGCAAATGATATCGCCTATAAATGCGGGAGAGGCTTATATGGGGTGGGAAATTATAAAAGAAACAGAGGAACGTTACGAACTAATTGGTGTTTTCGCTCCGAAGGGGAATATAGATGGATACAAAAGCATTTTGGAACAGGCCAATTTTTTGCCAATCGTTTTTGAATTTCCAGCACTCGCTTTAGCAAGAGTTGTGGCAAGCGTTTTGAAACCACGCGAAGAACCAATTCTCTTGCTTCATGTTTCAAGCGACGGTCTTAATATACTGATTATTAGAAACGGGGTTTTGAGTTTCGATTATTTCCGATCCTGGCTTTCTATCCAGGGTGATGCCCGAGAAATTTCAAGAGAACTTTTCCGGGGAGTAGTCCAAGACGAGGTTAAGAAAGTCGTTAATTTCTCCATTACGCGTTTTAAGTCAGGCATCAATCAGATATTTATTTTGGCTCCTGGTTTTGAAGAAGAGATAAAAATTTTGATTGAAGATCGCTTCGGGCTCAAGACTACGAACCTTGTTTTAACAGATTATAAGATTGCTCCTGTTTGGTATCCTACTCTTGGTTCGGCGCTTAGGGGAAAGATAGATCGCAGCAAAGACAGATTCATAAATTTAGCCTCCGAAAGTTCAAGCGAGCTTTTTTATGAAGAACAGGTTGTCAATTTTATAAGGATTTGGAGGACTGTGATTGTTGGCACGCTCATGATTTTCGTTCTAGTCTTCGGCATTTCTGTTGCATTCCTTACGAGCCAGTCTAATAAAGTAAGCGTTAGTCTCGCTGGTTTTGGAGGACAATCATCTCAAACTGAGCTTCTAGAATTAAACAATAGTTCGGTTGAATTCAATTATTTGACTCACGGGATAGCGAAAATAAAAAGTTCGGCTTACCCCTGGCATGAAGTTCTTTTGAAGATAAAAAAATTGACCGATGAAAACAATATAGATTTTCAAAGCTTGGGCTTTGGTACATCCGATTCATCGGTCAGTTTATCGGCGAAAGCTCCGAGCAATTCTCAAGTTTTGCGTTTTAAGAATATCTTGGTCAAAGAGCCGGGTATTTCGGATGTGGACTTGCCGCTCTCATCCATAAACAGTGACGAAGACAGTTCGGTAACCTTCGTGATAAGTTTCAAAATGAAGGTTTAGGTGGGGCGTAGTTCGTTTTGTATGATCTCGCTGAACACGCTCAACAATATTTTTTTGTCGAGAAGTTGGATTTTCTTTAGAACAAACCCCCCCGCTTTTTGTCTTGTTGTTTTGTCATTGCGTATGCCAATTCGTAATCTCCAAAAATCTTTTGTCCCTAAAACATCTATGACGGAAGCGACGCCATTGTGTCCCGCAGAGCCGCTACCGTAAGAGATTTTGTATTGTCCTAATTCTAAATCTGAATCATCGTGTACAAGCAGAAGGTCTTGGGTCCTTGCCCCGAGAAGTCTCAAGATTTTTTTTACGTCGGCTCCGGACTCATTCATGAACCCATTGGTTTTCTTGAATCGTTTTTCGGGCTTAATCTTACTCAAAATATCTATAAAAATTGCTCCGGCATTATGATAAGTATTATCATATTCTGTACCGGGGTTTCCAAGGCCGATTATGGCTTTTATCGCGGAAGGGTTGAATTTGTCTTGCATATTCTCTAATATTACTACAGGATTTTATATTTGTAATTTTATCATTTTATGCGCAAATTACTTTGGTCATTTTTCGAGATTATAGAAACCTTTGCTATTGCGATAGTTGCGGTTTTTTTGGTTAGAAGTTTTGTGGCCCAGCCATTTTTAGTAAGCGGCGCAAGCATGGAACCAAATTTCCATAACGGCAATTATCTTCTAATAGACGAGCTCACTTATCGTTTTAGGGAGCCAGAACGTGGAGAGATCGTTGTTTTCCGATACCCGGGTGATCACAGGTCTTTCTATATAAAAAGAATAATCGGTTTGCCCAAGGAGCGGGTTTTAATTGATAATGGAGAGGTTTCTGTTTTCGATAAAGGGAAGGGAATCGTGTTAAATGAACCGTATACCCTCGTTAAGAAAACGGCAAGTCACACAGACATGGTGTTGGATTCGGATCAGTATTTTGTTATGGGCGATAATCGCAATTTCAGTTTTGACTCACGTAGTTGGGGTCCGGTATCTTCGGAAGAACTTATTGGTTTGGTGCGGTTGCGACTATGGCCGATAAATAAAGTCATGGCATTTACTGCGCCCGCATATTAATAAATATATTTATGGCTAAACAACAAAAAAAAGTGAAAGCAAAACTTTTCCAAAACATACGCGGTATGGCGGATATTTTGCCAAAAGAACAGGATTGGTGGAGATCTGTTTTGCGGACAGGGGAGACTGTCGCGGAGCTTCACGATTTCTATTTCATAGAAACCCCAATCTTAGAAGAATTAGGACTTTTTGAGTCCGGCGTTGGTCAGGATACTGATGTTGTAGATAAACAGATGTATTCGTTTAAAACTAAGGGCGGAGAAAACGTTGCAATGCGTCCGGAGGGAACTGCTCCTGTGATGCGAAGCTATCTCCAGCACCACTTGGGTTATTTCTCTTCACCTCTGAAGGTTTATTATTGCGGGCCCATGTTTCGCCAAGAACGGCCTCAACAGGCGAGATACAGACAGTTTCACCAATGGGGGTTTGAAATTTTAGGGGACAGCGATTCGGTTTACGATGTTCAAATTATGTTGGCAACATTGGATTTTTTAAAATCACTTAAACTAAAAGACCTTACTTTAAAGATAAATACTATCGGTTGCAGAGTCTGCCGGCCCAATTATCGCAACAAACTTAAGGAATATTATCGTTATAAGAAAAAAAATCTTTGCGTTGATTGCGATAAGCGTTATGAAAAAAATGTTCTGCGTCTTTTGGACTGCCGTGAGCCGGAGTGCGAAAAACTAAAGAAAGAAGCACCTATAGTTTTGGATCATCTTTGCGCTGCTTGTAATAATCAATTCCGAACCATCTTGGAGCTTATTGAAGACAATGATATTTCTTATACTCCGGATCCGTATCTTGTGAGGGGGCTGGATTACTATAATAGAACGGTTTTTGAAATATTTACTCCAAGCCTGCCCAATCTCGCTATCGCATCCGGTGGAAGATATGATTACCTTTCAGAATCTATTGGCGGAAGAATGGTGCCTTCTGTGGGGGTGGCAATCGGAATAGAACGTGTGATTGAAGCCATGAAAGCGGCTCAAATACCGCCCAAAATTAAACGCAAAGAAAGAGTTTTCTTCGCTGCTATTGGTGATCAGGCCAAAAAGGCGAGCGTTAAAATAATAAACATGCTTCGTTCAAACGGAATCCCCGTTTCCGAGACGTTGGGCAAGAAATCCTTAAGGGCACAGATGAAATCGGCCGATAAGATAAAAGCTCCGATTACATTAATTTTTGGGCAGAAGGAAGTCTTTGAGGGAGCTGTGATTGTAAGGGATATGAAATCAGGCGCGCAAGAAAATGTTATTACAAGCAAGCTCGTGGAAGAAGTTAAGAAACGTCTTAAGTGATGTCCAAATATTCTTTTTCACAATTGATAATAGGAATTTTGAATCAAATCCAAGGCGTGAGGGCGAGAGCGTATCAAACCCTTGATACATTGAGCCAGAAGAACGCAGGATTTGTTCAAAATTCCATTACCCCGCAGGGAGAGGCGACCTTGGCTCGTCTTATCGTTACTCCTCCTCAATGTGCTGAGATTCAGCACGCTTTCGTCGTCTTGCCTCAAGCCGAGACACAAGGTCGCCACCTTCAATTGCGAAAGGAGAATATTTAGACATCACCAGATGGACTGTATATTTTGCAAGATAGTCGGTAAAGAGATATCTACCGAATTTGCTTACGAAGACGATGAGATGCTCGCGTTCAAGGACATTAAACCGTCTGCCCCCGTCCATTATCTTTTAATACCAAAAGAACATATCCCGTCTATCGCTTACGTAGAAGTAAACAATAAGGACGTGGTATTTAAATTAATATTAATAGCCAAAAAATTAGCGGAAGGATCAGGGCTCAAGGGGTACAAGTTAGTTTTTAATGTCGGTCGTGAGGGCGGGCAGATAATAGACCACCTTCATTTACACCTTATGGGTGGATGGAACAATAAAACAGACATCGATGCAATGTCGCATCCGGGGTTGGACAAATAATAAAAAACCCTTATAATAAGCAAAATGTTAATCCAACTAAAGAGAAAAGAGGGTGAAAGCACGGGATCGTTTTTGTACCGTTTTAGTACGAAAATTAAACAGAGCGGAGTTTTAAAAGAGGCCAAGCGCAGGCGTTTTAAAACACGTGATTTGAACAAAAGAAAAAGGAAGCTTGGGGCACTTTACCGTTTATCAAAAGCGCAGGAAATGAAGGAGCTCAAGAAATACGGTCGGGCTTAAATGTTGAAGGAGAAAATAAATAGCGATATTATTCAAGCCTTAAAGAATAAGGAAGAACTTAAGGTTTCGACGCTCCGGTTGCTTTCGAGCGCGATGCACAATCGCGAGATAGAAAAGAAAGGCAAGGGTGGCGAGACAGCGCTTAGCGATGACGAAGTGTTGGAAATAATAAGGAAAGAGGTAAAGAAGAGGAGGGAGGCTATTGAGTTTTACACAAAAGGCGGAAGGGCGGATTCTGCAGAGAAAGAACTAGCCGAAGTTGGTTTTCTAGACGGATATTTACCAAAGGGATTAGACGAATCAGAGGTTAGAAAAATAGTTGATGAAGCTTTTCTGAGAGTTAAGCCAGCTGGAGAAAAAGACTTCGGAAAGTTTATGGGAGAAGTCATGAAAGTCGCAAAGGGCCGAGCTGACTCCGCTCTAGTTTCAAAACTAGTTAAGGAGAAGTTGGGTTGAATCTTATGAATAAAGTGGTTGTTTACCACGTCTATCGGCAGGTTGGCGGTAGGGATGACGCAAAATCAACAAGGGATATAAAGCGCGCCTTAGAGCGTGCTTTAAAATATCTTAAGAAAAAAGGAAGTCTCCTCGAGGTTTATTTGATAAACGGCAGAGAGATGAGGTTTTTAAATAAGGAATTTAGAGGCAAAGACAAAAGCACCAATGTTTTGAGTTTCGGCGAGCCCAAAAAGTTTCCCCACCCAGAGACTGATTTTGATTACCTTGGTGAAATTTACCTGGACCCGAAATATATTAAAAACAAAAAAGAAGATCCTACATTTCTCGCCGTTCACGGCCTTTTGCATCTTTTAGGGTATACACATAAAAGAAGGCGTGATACCATGAAAATGCAGAAATACGAACAAAAACTCTTGGGCAATGTCTAAATATTCTTTTTCACAATTGATAATAGGAATTTTGTCTCAAATCCAAGGCATGAGGGCGAGGGCGTATCAAAGCCTTGATACATTGAGCCCGAATAACACAGGATTTGAACAAAATCCCATTACCCTGCAGGGAGGGGCGACCTTGGCTCGTTTCTTCGTTGCTCCTCCTCAATGTAATCTAGTTGATTACATTTTCGTCGTCGTGCCTCAAGCCGAGACACAAGGTCGCCGCCTTCAATTGCGAAAGGAGAATATTTAGCCATTGCTTATGTCTAAATTTATAACTGGTTTGGATATCGGGTCATCGCAGATAAAGTGCGTGATAGCTGAAGAAAAGAAGGATGGATCCTTTTCAATTGTCGCCGCTTTTAAAGAGCCAAGCGCTGGAGTAAGAAAGGGTCTTATTACTGACGTGGAACAAGCTACGCAGGTTTTGAGGAATGTCGCTCGTGATATCCAAAAAATATCCAAAGCGGCGGCAAAAAACATTTTTGTAAACGTTAATAGCGAGTATGTGCAATCCCGTATCTCTAGGGGGACGACTTTAATTTCCCAATCGGATCAAGAAATACAAGCGGATGACGTTGAACGAGTTGACGAACACTCCGCTCGCGCCTTAAAACTTTCTTCAAACCATATGATCTTGCACAAGATTGCTCGAGAATATTTTATTGATGACATTGGAGGAATTTATGACCCGCTTGGAATGACAGGCAATAAACTCGAAGTGAACGCACTTGTGGTTGAAGCCTTCACCCCTCACGTGAACACGCTTTTGAAAAATTTAGAACGAGTCGGAATAAGAATTGCCGGAATGATATTTAATCCGCTTGCGGCATCAGAATCGGTTTTAACCAAAAAACAAAAAGAATTAGGGGTTTTAATGATTGATTTTGGTTTTGGCACGACTTCAATTGCCGTATACGAAGAGGGCAAGATAATGCATGCCAAGAGCTTACCTTTGGGAGTGGGGTATGTGACTAGTGATATTGCTATCGGTCTTAAGACCCACATTGATGCGGCAGAAAAGATGAAATTGCGATACGGTTTTGCTATGTCTCATGAGGTTTCTCGGAAGGATGTAGTGAAATTAGCTGAATTTGATTCGGCCAATACTAACGAAATTTCACGAAGATTCCTTTCCGAAATAATAGAGATACGGCTTGCAGAAATTTTAGATCTTGTTAATAATGAGCTGAAGGTTTTGGGGCATAGGGCGGAACTCCCGGCTGGTGTTATGATGACTGGCGGAGGAGTAAAACTTGCCGGAATGGAGGACTTGGTGAAAGAAGAGCTAAAATTGCCGGCCCGTGTCGCATTTCCCAACTTAGCCAATTTTGAAATTTTAAATCCGGCTAACCGCGAATTAGTTGAAGATCCTGAGTTTTCCTGCGCATTGGGATTAGTTTTGGGAGGGAAAACCAATCCTGGATCTGTGAGTCAGAGCAGGTTAAGAAGTTTTTTAAGGAATCTAATTCCATAAGTATATGAAAAAGAAAAATAGGAAATTTAAAAAGATAGTTCAACCAGTACCAAGAGCTCCAAAGATCAGGTCTGGAATGGCTTCTATTAAAGTTGTTGGGGTCGGAGGTGGTGGAGGAAATGCGGTGACGCGGATGATGGAAGACGGAAGAATTAAAGGCGTTGAATTCATTGCAATCAATACCGATGCCCAAGATTTAAATTATGCGACTGCTCACAAGAAGCTATATATAGGAAAGGCTTTGACGCGTGGTCTTGGTGCTGGAATGAATCCAGAAATAGGAAAACAAGCAGCGGAAGAAAATAGGTCCGAGATAAGCGAAGCCTTAGAGGGCGCGGATATTGTTTTCATAACCGCCGGTTTTGGTGGGGGTACTGGAAGTGGGGCGGCTCCGGTTATAGCGGAGGCCGCAAGAGAGAAAGGTATTTTAACTGTTGCGATAGTCACGAAACCATTTTCATTTGAAGGCGCTGAACGTTCAAAGATAGCACAAGAAGCTCTAGGGCGCATAAAAGACAAAGTAGACGCTTTGGTCATAATCCCGAATGATCGAGTGTTTAGTCTCATTAGTAAGGATACGTCAGTCTCGAAAGCCTTTGGTTTTGTTGATGACGTTCTAAAACAAGGCGTCCAGGCGATTGCTGAGCTCATTAATTTTCCAGGTATTATAAATGTGGACTTTTCCGATATTAGAGCAATCATAAAGGACGCAGGAACTACTCATATAGGTATAGGTATTGCCTCAGGTGGGGACAGGAGTATAAAAGCCGTGAATTCAGCCATAAATTCCCCACTCCTGGAATATGCGATAGATGGAGCAAAGAGGGTATTGTTCAGCGTTGCCGGGGGCAGGGATTTGAAAATGTCGGAGGTTAATGATGTGGCTAAGGCGATATCGGCAAATCTTGATTCCAATGCAAAGGTTATCTTTGGTGCATATTATGATAGACAACTAAAGGATAAGAGTCTCAAGGTTACTCTGATTGCAAGCGGATTCAATGGTATTTTCAATAACGGCAGGTTATCTAATACGCTTTTTGTAGAAACAGAGCCGGCAAATGAAGAAATAGAGATTAAATTATCAGGAGATACCCCAACAAAGAGCTTAAGGGAAGAGAAATCTAAGAAGGGTGTCCCACAAAAATCAGATTCCTGGGAGATCCCAGCCTTTTTAAGGAAAAAACATCGGTAACAACGGGGTGTTACAGTAAAAACTGTATCTTAATTGACGGTTTTTTGTTTTTTTAGAAGAACGGGTTCAATTAACTGAGGTTTGTAGGATTAGTTGCTTGAATTTTGCGACATCAAGAAAAATTTTAGCGATTTTATCAAAAAAAATTTTAAAAAACTTTAACCAACAGTTGTCAAAGGGTTTTTATCCACAACAGACTACTTTGATGCCCCTTCCAATTAGGTTCATAAATTCCTAAAATGATACTAGATAAAAAAGATAACTTATTTCTAAGAGATTTATGAAAAGCGTGCCACAAAAAAATATTACAATGTCTGAAGATCGGAAAGTTAACGAAAGTTTTTCCGAAAACGCCTTGAAGATGATGAAGAAGCGTTATCTTTTCACGAACGATAAAGGCAATGAAGAATCACCGGCTCAAATGTTTCACAGAGTCGCTCGATCTCTTGCAGAGGTTGAGAAAAATTATGGTCATGATGAAAAGGATGTTAGAAAAGTTGAGAAAGATTTCTTCGAGATTATGTCTAAGAAAGAATTCACTCCTGCTGGGCGCACGCTTACTAATGTAGGGACTCCAACCGCCTTGATTGCGAATTGTATTGTGCTTCCGATTCACGACTCAATGGAAAGTATATTTGGAACTTTAAAGGACTCCGCTCTTTTGCAGCAAGCCGGATCAGGTTTAGGTTTTTCCTTGGACGAGCTTCGTCCATCAATGGCACCTACTAAAAAATCGCGTGGATTTTCTTCTGGACCGATTTCTTTTTTAAAAGTTTATAACGAAGCTTTCGGAACAATTAAACAACAAGGTAGGCACGGCGCGAATATGGCGATGATGAGCGTTGACCATCCCGACATATTGGATTTTATACGTTCAAAAGAAGTGGAAGGCGAAATAAAAAATTTCAATATATCAGTAAAAGTCACGGACGAGTTTATGCAACAAGTTATAGATTCTCCGAACACGCAGTGGTATTGTTCTTGGCGAGGCGAGAAATCAAAACCGAGAAAAGTTTTGAGACATTCAAATGGTAGCGTTTATGGTTGCGAAGAGTTGGATATAACCGTGGGTCAGATGTTTGACGAAATAATTCACTACGCTTGGTTAAATGGTGAGCCCGGAATAGTTTTTATAGATAATGTTAATAAGACCAATCCGTTGCCCGGCTTAGGGGAAATAGGATGTTCTAATCCTTGCGGAGAACAATTTTTGCACGCTTACGATAACTGTAATTTGGGATCAATTAACCTTGCCGTACTCGTTAAAGACGGAAAGATTAACTATGCCCGTCTTAGGTTTGTGACAAAGACGGCTGTGCGTTTGATGGACAATGTTATTGATAAGTTCGATTTTCCGGTGCCGCAAGTTACTGAACTTGCTATAAAGAATAGAAGGATTGGTTTGGGCATAATGGGTTTTGCCGACATGCTCTACGAGCTCGGGATAAAATATAATTCACAAAAAGGTTTAGCAACAGCTGAGCGTGTGATGGGCGCGATTCAAGATGCGGCCCATGAAGCTTCGATCGAGCTCGCCAAAGAAAAAGGAGAATTTCCTAATATGCCAATGAGCATCTTTAAAGACAGGGGAATTAAGATGAGGAATGCGGCATTAACGACAGTTGCCCCGACTGGCTCAATTTCAATGATGCTTGATTCTTCCTCGGGCATTGAGCCTAATTTCGCTTTATCTTTTGTTAAGCAGGATAAAGACGGCACAAAGTACCACTATTTGAACAAGTATTTTGATGAAGAGCTTAAGAAAAGGAGGTTTCCTGAAGAGAAAATAGTGGAGATTAAAGCAGAGGTAACAAAAACTGGTAGTATCCAAAGCCTAACTTGGCTACCGCAAGATTTGAGAGACACGTTTGTAATATCTATGGATATGTCGGGCGAAGATCATGTCCGAATGCAAGCCGCTTTCCAAAAACACGTTGACAATTCAATTTCAAAAACAATTAACTTCCCGAATAGCGCTACTCATGATGATATAAAGAATGGCTACATCATGGCTTGGAAGTTTGGTTGCAAGAGTTGTACTGCGTACAGAGATGGCAGTCGTAATATTCAAGTTCTTAATTTAGGAACGGGTGAAAACATTGTTTCAATGACGGAGTCAGGCGCTAAAAAGAAATCCCAAAACATGAACGAACCGGCATTGAATTTGGAGATAGATAGGGGAAAGCTTTCTCCGCGTGCAAGACCAGCGGTTATGAGTGGAAAGACATACAAAATAAAGACGGGTTATGGCAATCTTTACATAACAATAAACAATGATGAGTCTAATGCACCGTTTGAAGTTTTTGCAACAATAGGAAAGAGCGGCGGGTTTTTTCAGGAACAATCCGAGGGTATTTGCAGGCTCATATCTTTAGCGCTTCGGGCAGGCGTAAGAGTTGAAGATATTATAAGTGACCTCAAGGGAATTCGCGGACCGATGCCGGTGATGACCAACAAAGGAACGGTTCTCTCTTTGCCTGATGCTATTGCAAGAATTTTAGAAGAACACGTTCAAACAGATGTTAAGCCAGCAGAGTTGCCTGAGATGCCAAAAATTTTGGAACACTCTCCTACAGTTGTGATGGCTAAAAGCGGTCCGGCCTCCGGATTTGTCGAAAGTTCTATGGCTGAAACTGGAATGATGCCCGGCTGTCCTGACTGCGGTGAGAAGTTAAAAATAAGCGAAGGATGCTTGAGTTGTCATAACTGCGGATTTTCGAGATGTATGTGATCCGCCCTAGGCGGATCATCCCGAAACAAAAAACCGCCACAGGCGGTATTTTTATTTAGATTTCGAATTCGTGAACTGAACAGTTTGGTATTTTAGCAGGTAATGGTTTACCTGTCACATTATACATCAACATGATTATTCCCCCGTGAGTTACTGCAATATATTTCTTTCGACGGCGAACTATTAAGTCATTAAGGAAAGACAGTACCCTGTCTCTCACCTCTACAACCCACTCTCCTCCCCAGGGACCATAGTTATACCTAAGACCGCGATCTCTCTCTTTCGCATCGGGTCCGACTAAGGCGCTTATTGCATCCCAGTTTTGCCCAGTAAGCACGCCGTAGTCTCTCTCGTTAAGATCTAACCGCGTCTCTATGGGTAGTTTGAGCCGTCTGTTTATGATTCCGGCAGTCTGTTTTGCCCTCCGAAGAACTGAAGAAAAGATAATATCAAAGTCAGTATCAAGCGTTTTTGCTACTTCTTCAGCCTGCCTAATGCCTTCTCTTGTTAATTTATCTTGACTCCTCCCAGAAACGACTCCGAGTGCATTGTTTATAGACTTTCCGTGCCTTACAAGTACTAGTTTCAAAGGAGTTTCTCCGAGACAAAATTGCAAAGTAAACTCCAAAAATAATACCATATATTCTTGAATTTGCTATCATAGTGATATATTATCGTTTAAATCCGCCCGTAGCTCAGCCTGGTAGAGCAACTGCCTTTTAAGCAGATGGTCGAAGGTTCAAATCCTTCCGGGCGGACACGAATTTTTTCGATTATAAGTGGATAGAGAAAATTCGCACCGCGATAGCGGTGGCACATATTTTAAAAGTAGCTAATATATTATTATTCCCCGGTAGCTCAGCGGTAGAGCGGCGCCCTGTTAAGGCGATGGTCGTAGGTTCGATCCCTACCCGGGGAGCCA
>JBBTYZ010000015.1:0-41613 GCA_038061595.1 Patescibacteria group bacterium
CAGCTGAGCTACTTCGGCAACTTTAAACAATCTATACTCTAATACCTCAACTCGTCCGTTTCAAGTAATCGTGGATGTTTAAGGCCGCCTTAACCGCATCCCCCATAGATATATTGTTCTGCTTGTAAGAAACATCCGTAACGTCCCCTGCCGCCCAGATACCCGGCTCGGAAGTCTGCTGTGTTTTGTGATCAACAACAATCTCTCCCCAATCGTTCAATTTAACGATGTTTTTCACGAGATCATTATTTGGCATGCTTCCTATCTCTACGAATACTCCTTCGCATTTAATTTCCTTAATTTCACCACTCTTATCTTTATATTTCAAACCACTAACGGATGTTTCGCCAAAAACCTCTTGCATCTGCGCATTCAAAATTATTTCCACCTTAGGGTTGGAACGAATTTTATCCTGTGTAATCGGGTCGCCTTTCAAGGCGTCACTCCTGTGAATCAAGTAAATTTTTGACGCATATGGTATCAAATCAGTTACCGCCTCAAGCCCTGAGTTTCCACCACCCGCAACCGCAACAACTTTATTTTTAAAAAGCGGGGCATCACAAGTGGCGCAATACGAAACTCCTTTTCCTTCAAGTTCGCGCTCGCCCAAGATGTTAAGTTTTTTACGCCGACTACCCAAAGATATTAAAATAGTTTTTGCTTCCAACACTTTCCCATTTTCCACACTGACTTTGAAAGACTGATTTTTCTTATCGGCTATTTTTTCAATCTTTGAAACAAGAGTTCCATCCATTATTTCTATGTCTTCCTGCGCCCGCAAATGCTCTTCCATCATCTTCGCGAGTTCCAACCCCGAAGCATTCTTTACGCCTATCCAGTTTTCCACGTCATTTGAAACAAGCGATTGACCACCAAAAAAATCCGTAACTAGAACGGTTTTTATTTTTTTTCTTGCGGCGTAAATGCCGGCGGCTACTCCTGCCGGCCCCCCACCGATGATAACAAGGTCGTACATCCTACTATTGTTTTAAACCCAGCACTTTCGATATCTCTTTACGATTAAAACCAACAAAAATTTGGCCATCTATATCTATCACCGGCACCCCTAATTGATGTGATGAATTAACCATCTCCTCCCTAGCATTGTCATCTTCCGCCACGTTATATTCCGTGTAATTTAAATTATTGGCTTTGAAATACTCCTTAGCCATTTTGCAATAAACACAGGTTGGTGTTGAATAAATTTTTATAGACATATATTTAATTTGGTTTTGAGGGAGTTAGGTTCCATAAAGCGAATATTATCATAAGTCCTCCTACCATCAAGTTGTTCCACAATACTAAATTGAGATCAGAAAAACCCAAGACCCACGGAGAAACAATAAGCCATACACCCAAAACAATAAGCGCCCAATAATTCCACTTCATTCATATATATTATATAACAAAATTCCCGCTTTAAAAGCGGGAATTTCGGAAAACGTTTATCTTCGGAAAGACCTAACGCGTTCTCGGTGACAGTCACGGCACAACAGCTGGGTAAGACGCTGTGGATCTGGTTCAAATGGGAGCTCTGTTATATCAGCTCCGCACTTGGAACATTTCCAATTGCCTTGCACCATCGGTCGCTTGAATCCGTCTCCTGCGCCACCTTGGTTATTACGATCAAAAGCCATTTTGCTTTTTTTAACGTACTTTTCGTCCCTTTTCGTTTAGGGTCTCCAGCAACATGGCTTTGATGCGATCACTGCTCGAAATTGAGGATTACTAAACTTGATGATGAGCATACTCCTATATGGACATTCTGTCAACCCCCTAGTTCTTCAAGGCCTCTTCAACCATCGCCTTTACCCTGTCATAAGGAAGGGCCCCTGGAACAACATAGTATTTCCCCTTCGGCGAAATTATTATTGAATGAGGAGTTCCTTTTCCTCCGGAGTTTTGCGCATCCTTTGACTGAGACTCCACAAGGTCAGCAAACTTGCCGCTAGATAAACACGATTCAAACTTGGCTTGATCCAAACCAATTTGCACGGCTAATTTTGGGAGCATAGCGGGCGCAATTATTGCACTTGTAGCTGTTGGTTCAAAAATCTTGCCGATATAGGACCAAAAGGCGTTGTTACCTCCTTGATCCGCAGCGCATTCTGAAGCTTCAGCCGCCTTTCTTGCACTAAGATGTATTGCATCCAATGGGAAATGACGATAGGCCCAAACAACTTTTCCTCCAGATTCATTCACGATCTTTTCCAAAACGGGATGAAAGTTTCTACAAAACGGGCATTCTAAATCTGAAAACTCTATTATTTTCAGCGGAGCTTTGGGGTCGCCAAAATAATGGTCTTTGTTTGAAAATGGCTTTACGTTTTTAATAAGTGATGCGACTTCCGAATCAGTGGGAGCTGAAGGAGCTACTTGGTCAGAAGGTTTTTTTCCAACATTGTAAACCAACGAAACAGAAATAAGAACGGCTGAAATCAGAATACTTGCCGGCAATAAATAATCTTTTTTTACCTTACCAACTTCTTGCTCGTGATGTTTGTGTTGTTCGTGATTTTCTTGCATCTTAGAATGTATGTTAAAATTTTAGATACTATGGATTACAAAGTCAAATTGGGGGAAATAAAGAAATTTATGTTTGAGAATACGTCTCTTAAACAGACTCTATTGAAAAATACATTTTGGCTATCTTTCGGCAACATTGCTGGACGGTTTATTAAAGCTATTTTAATAATTTATTCCGCCAGAGTCTTGGGAGTAGCCGGCTATGGCACATTTTCGTATATCTTAACCTTAGCCGCGTTTTTATCTTTATTCGCTGATCTGGGGGTAACAGCAATTATCACGAGAGAGGGCGCAAAAGACCACACAAGATTACCGTTCTTTTTAGCGACTGCTTTTTATATGAAGTTGGGTCTTTCGTTTATCAGTGTCTTAACCGTCATTTTCGTAGCGCCATTTTTTACACAGATACCGGACGCAATGAAACTATTGCCATTAGCTGCACTACTCATAGTCCTGGATAATTTCAGAGATTTGTTTATAAGCATAGGCCGTTCGCAACAACGAATGGAAAAGGAGGCATTAATCAACATCTTCACCTATATTGCAATCACAATAAGCGGTATTGTCGCTCTTGTTATTTTTTCTTCAGTAAAAAGCCTAATCATTGGCTACATAATTGGCTCGGCAACCGGAACTCTTTTCGCCTTCATTCTTTTCAGACATCATTTCGTTGGGATTTGGCACCATTATGACAAAACACTGTTCAAAAAAATTTTTGCTGAGGGGTGGATGTTTGCCCTGTGGGGTCTTTTGGGCGGTATTATGCTAAACACAGACACGATAATGTTGGGTTGGCTCACTAATGCGCAAGAAGTTGGGTATTATTCCGCGGCACAAAGAACCATTCTTATCTTATATACCATACCGGCTCTTTTGGCCTCAGCGTTTTTTCCTGTTTTTGCAAAACTGGCCAATAAAGATGATAGTCGGTTTAGCTCCGTATTTGAAAAATCTATAAAGATCTCTTTAATGATAGCGCTTCCCATGATAGCCGGTGGTTTAATTTTGTCATATAAAATTATTCAATTGCTTTATGGCAATGCTTATACGCCTTCCGTAACAACATTTTCTATTCTTTTGTTCACGGTGCTCATAGTGTTCCCAAGCACTTTTATAGGAAATGCTATATTTGCATACAACAAACATAAAGTTTTCGTTGGCTTCTTGACCCTGGGCGTATTGAGCAATGTGACCTTGAACTATCTTTTAATTCCACGCTTTGGAATAGAAGGCTCGGCTGTGGCAACGATCATCGCACAGCTTTTGGCAAACGGCCTTGGCTTTATTGAAATGAAGAAAATAAACAACTTTAAAGTATTGAAATATTTGCCGAAGATTTTCATGGCGACGATTGTTATGTCGATTCTTACTCTATTTCTAAATAATTTGGGAGTAAATGTTGTAATAAACATTATGATTTCCTCTATTGTTTATTTCGGGATTCTTTATTTATTAAAAGAGTCGCTCCTTGACAAGAGAGCGCTTTTTGATACTTTGAGGTAAGCTTTTTGCCCCCTTCATAAAAAAGGGGGGGTCAGTGAAAGAAACTGTTTCCCGATTATCGAAGCTAAAAAGAAGAATGTGGAAGGGATTCGTCGCGCTAATAGTTCTCGCTCTATTGTTTTCTCTAGCGAAATCGACGATTTACCCGTTCTTTGATTCACTGTTTTCTGGTTTCTTGAACTTAGTGATACCACTCATAACCACCCAAAAGATTTTCACCGTTCCTATTGCCCTGATTTTTGTACCAATTATTTTGTTCGCATTGATTTATCTTCTGGGATTACTTAGCGATTCTTTACAACTCAAAAAACCACTGATAAGAATGATATCAAAAAGGGTTCCGTTGGTGGATATTTTTAGGAGAGTACAAGAGAACCCTGAGTCTCTCATAGAAGTAATGTTCGAATTAGCCCCTGGCGTATTCAAAAAGGGCATTTTGATTGAAGAAAAAGAATATCCATTTCTAAACGGTATTGTGATATGTTCTATTTTTGAGCCCTGTCCTATTTCTCCGGGCGGAATAATATATTACGTACGAAAGGGTAGGGTCATAGTAACCGGACGCAACGCAACAGAGACCATAAAAGAAATCACGTTTGGCTACGGCTACTCATCATAAAAACATAACAAAACCCGCAAATTTGCGGGTTTTTGATTCAACGGCTACCATATACGTATGTCAACAGCAAAAAAGCTAGTTTTACTCATAGGCGATGTTTTTTCGCTTTATTTATCGTTAATTTTAACCCTTCTCATAAGGTATGGCGTGGTTGATTTCGAAAAACACTTAGTAAGCCACCTACTGCCCTTTTCTCTGATTTTCGTCGTTTGGCTCCTCATATTCTATCTATCAGACCTCTATCGGCCAAGGAAACTGGGTGGGGCTTACAAAACTTTCGGCTCTCTTTTTGTTGCCGCATCTCTTTCAATAATAGTCTCTATAATCTTATTCTATTTGTTTGTGGGATTCTTTAACTTGACGCCAAAGACGAATCTTTTTGTGTTCGGCGGACTTTTCTTATTAACTAGCTGGCTTTGGAGAATAATATTAATAAAATTATTCACGGCAGGAGCAACGGAGGCAATAATATTAGGAGACTCTCCATTGATTCAAGGCACGATCAATCATTTGGCAGATAACCCACAAACTGGATATAAGATAGTAGATTGGCTTAAAGACCCGAAAGGTGGGAATGCGAAAGATATCATAGAAAGCATTAAAACAAAAAAAGCGCAGTTAATAATAATAATTCAGCCCCACCTTACAAAAGAAACAACAACTCAATTGGTCAAGGAATTTCTGCCACTAGAGATGGATTTTGTTAACTTCTGGGATTTCTATGAATCTATTTTCGAAAAAGTTCCGTTTGATGAATTAGAAGAGGGGTGGTTTATGGAAAATATAACTACGCGTAGACCCTTCTATGACGCCGCTAAGCGCGGGGTAGATTTTTTTCTATCGTTTTCTTTAGGTCTCATTTTTCTCCCACTCGCAGTGATTATCGGAATCGCTGTAGCGCTTACGTCTCGCGGCCCAATTACATTAAAACAAGAGAGGCGGGGCAAAAACAGCCAAGTATTCACTCTGTATAAATTTCGCACAATGAGCACTTGGACGGGCGGCAATGACGGCACTCCAGCCTGGACGCTGAAGGATGATCCACGCATAACGCCTTTTGGTAAATTATTACGCTTTACACATCTTGATGAACTACCCCAGCTTCTGAACATATTAATCGGGGATATTTCTTTCACCGGCCCTCGTCCAGAACGCACTGAACTCGCAGAAAAGTATGAGAATTTGCCGTACTACGAAATGCGCCACATAGTGAAGCCAGGCCTAACTGGTTGGGCACAAATTAATTACAAACCAAGCGCATCCTTAGAAGAAGCAAAAGAAAAACTAAAATACGATATTTATTATGTAAAAAATAGGTCGTTCTTTTTGGATGTGCTCATAATAATAAGAACAGTTAGATATATCTTTCTGTCGCATTAGTAAATCAACAATATGTGTGGAATAAGCGGCGTATATCATTTCGGAAATTCAAAAACGGTAAACGTTAAGGATGTCGTGAAAATGCAGGACACGCTTATTCATCGTGGCCCCGATGGCGGAGCCGATTACATATCGCCGAACAAAAAAGTTGGTCTTTCCCAGAGACGCCTTGCGATAATAGATCTTTCTAAAGAAGCGGCCTGCCCAATGACAAATGAGAAGGGCAATGTTTGGATAACCTATAACGGCGAAATATATAATTTCGAATCAGTTAAAGAAGAGCTTGTTAAGAAAGGTTATAAATTCAAAACCCAAGGCGATACGGAGGTTATTCTCTATGGCTATGAAGAGTGGGGCCCGGATGTAGTCAAAAAACTGAATGGCATGTTTGCCTTCGTAATTTGGGATGAAGAAAATAATGTTCTTTTCGCCGCAAGAGACCATATGGGTGTAAAGCCGTTCTTTTATAGCGTCCAAAATGAAACCTTTTATTTCGGCTCGGAGATAAAAGCGATACTCGCCCATCCGGATTTCAAGAAAGAATTAAACGAAGTTGGTGTTTTTCATTACTTAACATTTTCCTCAACTCCTGCGCCGCACACTCTTTTCAAAGATGTTCAAAAACTTGAAGCGGCGCATTATCTCCTAATACGAAATGGAAAAATAGAAACAAAAGAATATTGGTCGCCTGTAAACGGTGAGGGCGAAAACCTGAACGAAAGCCAATATATTGAGCGCGTCCGTTCTTTGCTTGAGGACTCCGTCCGTTCGCAAATGGTCTCGGATGTTCCCTTCGGCTGTTTCCTCTCCGGCGGAATTGATTCCTCAACAAACGCGGCTTTGATGAGCAAGGCGCTGGGAAAGCCGGTTGAGACATTCTCCGTCGGCTACAAAAATTTTGACGAGAAAAATGAGTTTCAATATTCGCGGATGATGGCGAAAGAGTTGGGAGCGAAAAATCATGAAATTCTGCTTGATGAATCACACATGCGGAAATTCTTGGACGAGTATGCCCACTATGCCGATGATCCAAACGGTGATCAGGTCTGCTTTCCCCTCTTCTGGCTTTCAAAACTAACAAAAGACAATGGCGTAACTGTAATTCAAATTGGCGAAGGGGCAGATGAACTTTTTGCCGGATACGAGACATACCTCAAGGCAATCCGGCTTCGCGAAACTGTTTGGGACAAACTGGGCGCTCTCCCCGACTTCTTGAAGAAATCATTGCAAGCGGGAAAATGGATGTTTAATGATTTCCAAAGAGAATATATACGAAGACTTGTTTTGAACCAAGAACCTTTTTGGGGACTCGCAACCGCGTTTGGCGGAGAAATGAAGTGCGATCTTTTAACCGAGGGCTTTAAGAAGAAACAGAGCAAATCAAGCTACGAAGTGGTTAAGCACCGCTACGACGAGATAAGAGCTGTGGATCCCAAAGCCGATTACCTCAAGCAAATGACCTATTTTGAACTAAAACACCGCCTGCCGGAGTTCTTGCTCGCCCGAGCGGACAAAATGACTATGGCCCACTCGGTTGAGGGCAGGGTGCCTTTCTTGGATAAACGCCTTGTTGAATTAGCGTTCAACATGCCGACCGACATAAAAATAAAAGGCGGGAACACAAAACACATCTTGAAAAAAGCTGTTGAAGGAATAATCCCCCAGGAAATAATAGACAGAAAGAAACAGGGATTTGGAAATCCGATTGGCGAATGGCTAAAACCGGGAAACCCAATCTCA
Source organism: Patescibacteria group bacterium (assembly GCA_038061595.1). Classification (GTDB taxonomy): domain Bacteria; phylum Patescibacteriota; class Minisyncoccia; order UBA6257; family GWB1-50-10; genus JBBTYZ01. The sequence goes on from JBBTYZ010000015.1 coordinate 7,769, forward strand.
AAAGAATTAACCGATATAATCTTCAACTCAAACCTCCGAAAGCAGGACATATTGAATTACGAATACGTTAAAAAAATAATTCACGACCATCAGCACAGAAATACGGATAACGGCTTCAAAATTTGGAACCTAATCACCCTTTCTCTTTGGTACGATTATTGGTTTAAGGTATAATTTTTTCATGCGAATACTTACGGGTAAAAAGTGGCGCGATGGCTTCCTAGATTACCATCGGAACAAAAAGGAATACCGCATACAAGTTCTCGCTTGGAAAGACTTGGAAAAGCTTGAGAATGTTTACCACACACGTGCCAAAAGCTTGCGGCTTCTTATGAATTACCTGCCGGTTGTTGGTCCCGAGGGACTCATCACAAAAACCTGGTCAAGGATAAGAGAGGAAAGGCGCAATGAAAAATACCTCGGCTGTGGAATAGGAATAGTTATGGAAAAGCCCGAAGGCGGCAGCTTTTCTGTGGGAGATGTTGTCGCATTCGTTGCTCCTTGGCACCCACCCCTTTCGGAAAGAATCGTGTTGCCGGAAATGCTTGTTGCCAAAATAGACAGCACTAGTATGCCCGAGCTCAAAGAGAACACTATTCTTTTCCAACCCTTGAAATCCAAAGAAACTCAAAATATTTGGTGGAAAGGCGTTAAAGCATGGAGTGTTTACTCTGGAATAGAGATTTCTGAAGCGACGAGGAAGGGGCTTCAAGATGGGCTAAAGAACGAAATAAAAAATACCGATTGGGCGAAGTCGGAACATATTAACGCTAAAAATCCCAGCCCGATTGCAGAAATGAAGATTAAGGAGGGGGCGAGAGAGTCTGATTCCGGCAAGAAGAGCGGAGTTTTATTCGGCTACGGTAACTACGCCAAGATAAACATAATCCCCTACGCCGGCAAATTTGTTGATATAAAAACGGTTCACGAGATAGACCCAACGCAGATATTCATTGAAAAGCGGGTTCAGAAGTGGGATTCTTCCCCATTTCCGAGAAAAGACGAAAAACATGATGTTTATTTCGTCGCAAGCTACAACCACACGCATGTTCCGATAACCCTTCATGCCCTGAAGCAAGGCGCGTATGTGTTGGTAGAAAAGCCGGTTGTTATGGACTATGAGGAATTGGACGAGCTTGAAAAAGCCCTAAAGGTTGCGGGGAGAAAACTTTTTATCGGCTTCCACAAGCGCTATGGCTTGTTCAATGAATTGGCGCTCCAAGATTTGGGTGTAAAACGCGGCGAGCCGATTTCCTACCACTCAATAGTTTACGAGCTCATTCAGCCCGAATTTTTCTGGTACAACTGGCCTGTTTCCCGAAGCACATTCTTATCAAACGGATGCCATCAGGTTGACCACTTCCTGCACTTGAACAACTGGAGCAAGCCCAAAGATGCCGATATAAAACTATTGCAGGATGATGCGGTTGAGGTTTGGATTGAGCTTGAAAACGGGGCGACATTCACCACAACCTTCAGCGAGAAAGGCGTGTATCGCGTTGGCCCAAGAGATCACGTTGAGCTCAAAGTCCACGGCAGGAATGTAAGAATAACGGACGCTATAAAATATCAGTCAGAGGACAATCACAAAATAATCCGCAGGAAGAGAATATTTAAGACGAATAGCTACAGAGATATGTATGAAACGATTGGTAAGAAGATGGCCAATAACGAACCGGGCGATTCAATAGAATCGGTTTTGATTTCGTCAAAAATAATGCTGGATTTGGAAGAAAAATTGCAGAAAATGAAAAAATGGGGAAATAGATACGATAAGGCTAAAGATGAGTTTGAGAGGTATTTTTCTTAGTTTGTGGACTCTCGGGTTTATTAAAACTTAAAGCAGTTTTTGTTACCCAAACAGATTCGCCAGTTCTCAATTCTAATTTCGCTTCAACTGATTTTATAAGTTCGTGAGGTAGCTTATCTTTCGGATCAATCCTTATTTCGCCAGTACCCCCATCTAAAATGAGGTGTGCATGCTCGCCAGATCTTTTTTCAGTGATAAATATATGTTGATCTTCACCATCAACAACCGACTGAATATCTACGTTGTCATTCGACAGCATAGCTTTTATTTTTCTTCCTTCTTTATATTCTTCAAGCAAGGCTACCCAGCCATCCAATTGGATTGCCTCATCTGCTGATACAAAACCATCTCTCGCTTGCTTTGTCCAGGTAGTTACTTTGCTCAGTTTCTCTGCTTTCCTTTTTAAAAGGTTGTTCGTAAATAGGCTGGTTGCTTCTTTTGCGATACGAAAAGCTTCAGATTTATCTTGATGCCTAGCAAGGCCCTGTCCTATCAAATCTTGTATCTTTTTGATTTCTTTAATCGCGACATCAATTTTTTCATAATTTGTAACCATTTTATATCACCTCAACAATTTTCTCCGCGGCCTTTCCATCTCCATATGGATTTTTCTTTCCTGTCATAGAAGCGTAAGATGCTGGGTTATCCAAAAGTTCAAAAACAGCTTTAACAATTCTTTCCTTATTCGTTCCCACGAGTCGGCTTACGCCTGCTTCCACTCCCTCACCTCGCTCAGTTTTCTCACGCATTACAAGCACGGGTTTCCCCAAAGACGGCGCCGCCTCCTGTATGCCCCCCGAATCAGTCAAAATCATATAGGATTTATTCATCAAAAATGCGAAAGGTTCGTAAGCAACTGGCGTGGTTAGAACAATATTCTCCTGCCCCGTGAGCATTGAGTGCGCCAAGCTTTGGACATTAGGATTCGGATGCACCGGAAAAACAATCAAGACATCCTTTCTCTTGCTCGCAATTTCTTTCAACGCTTCAAATATATTTTTAAGCCCCTCGCCAAAACTTTCTCGTCTGTGCGCTGTAACTAAAATTAATTTTTTGCCGCTTTCCAAATTGACTCCATAATCCTTAGAAAGATTATTCTCCAGTCTTTTCGCAACCGCAGGGTCTTTATAACGATTCAAGACCCACAAGAGTGCATCTATCTCCGTATTCCCCACCAAATGGATTTTACTGGCGCTTACTCCCTCTCTTAAAAGGTTTTGCTTAGCGGTTTCGGTAGGAGCGAAATGAATATCCGCGAGTCGGCACAAAAGCTGTCTATTCATCTCCTCTGGAAAAGGAGAATATTTGTCGTATGTCCTCAAGCCCGCTTCAACATGGGCAATAGGAACTCTCGCAAGAAAACCGAAGAATGCCGCAAGGAAAACGGTGGATGTATCCCCTTGCACCATCAGTAAGTCGGGTTTTTCTTTTTTTAGAATTCTCATAAACCTCAAAAAGCCAAAACCGCTCCGAGCCAGAGTTATTAATTTTTTAACAGGATTAACGCTTGAAGAGAATAAATCTTTGTCGCTCACGGATATCGGCAAATCAAAATCCGGCTTTATTCCAAATGTTTTTAAAACCTGATCCAGCATATCTTTATGCTGGCGGAAAACACAAACCAAGGCCTCAAATTTGCCCGTTCTTTTTGCTTCTATTATGACTGGAGCGAGTTTTATCGCCTCAGGACGGGTGCCAAATACTATTAATACTTTCTTCATGATGTCTTTGCCATTCTAAGTATATTTTCTATTTTATTCAAACAAACCTCTTTGGTGAAATTATTTAACACATAATTAAAGGCGTTTTTGCCGTATGCATTTAACTTTTCTTTTTCAAGAAACATCTTCTCTGTTAGCTCCAACATTTTTTGTTCGTCATCGGATCTGCCCGCCAAACCGCACTTTGCATCTTGAACTATCTTTACCCCATCACTCCTTTCGTGCAGAAATGCGAGGACTGGAAGCCCCGCTGCCATATAGCCCATCAGTTTTGCGGGAACTGCAGGCGTGGTATTTGCACTTGTGAGCGACAAGATACCCACATCTGCGTCTTTAAGCATCCACGGATAATCCTCCTTAGAAACGAGTGGCTTGAAGACAACATTTGTTAGTTTCTTGCTCTCCGCAAGTTCTACAAGTTTCTTTTTCTCCGAACCTTCACCCACAAAAAGGAAGACAATTTCTTTATATTTTTTTAGCTTTTCGGCAATACGAATAAACATATCCAAACCTTGCGAAGGGCCCAAGACTCCTCCAAAAACGAATATAAATTTATTTTCCAATCCATATAGCTTTCTGAACTTACCAGTCCGCTCGGCTTCATCAAACGGCTTTATATCTATCCAATGCGGAACAACATGCATCTTTTGAAGCGAAACTCCCCGCTCTTTATTGGCGAATGTTTTGTGAGCTTCAGATGGCGTTACTATTATGTCCGAGTTTTTATAAGCACGCTCTTCCATTCTTCTAAAAAAGCGTATTAGGAATTTGTTCTTTAAGACACCCAAATCTATAGCGTTCTGCGGGAAAAAGTCCTGAAGGTTTAAAACATATTTCGCTCCATAATCCCTTTTCACAAGTTCCGCAGTAATTGTGAGAGGCAACGGCGGACTATGAACCCAAACAAAATCAATGTTCCCCTTAATATGCTTTTGTATATGGCGAAAGAATATATAAGGAAGCGTGACTTGCGAAATTCCCTTCATAACAAAGCCGACATTGTGATGAGGCAATACATTAGCCCGAATAACCGTTATGCCGTCCTCCTTAGAAACACCAGCAGAAACATTGGTGCCCACTGCCACATTATGCTCGGAAGGACGCGAGGTCATAACAAAAACTTCGTGCCCATGCTCCTTAAAGCCGTCCGCCATTTCCTTCATCAAATGAGATGAAGAACGGGTCTCTGGCGGATATGAGTCTGTAACTATTAATATGCGCATTATTTTCTGTTTTTATATAGCTTATAGACTTCTTTATCCACAATCCATCTATACCAGAAACCATGCAAAAAATGGAACTTCGTGCCTGAAATACCGTCTAAAAAACCCAATTGGAAAAAATACCGGTATGTAAAATATAAAAATACGCGCAAGAATGCAGGTGTTCGATAGTAAATATTCCTCTTGCTCCCCGTACCGTATCCTCCAAAATAAACCTCCTCTGCCTCGCGCACTGCATAATTCCTGTGTTTTTTTATCCAATGACTTAATCCATTAAGATTGTTGTCGATAAAATCATTATTTAATCTATCGCTTTTGCCATCAGACAAGATTATGTGTTCGTCCATCCTCCTCACCTCTGAACGAGCCCTGCCCTTGCGCCACAAACGCAAAAACCAAACTGGATAATACCCGCCATGCTTCATCCAATGCTCCATGAAATAAACCCTGCGTTTCATTTCAAAACCGGTTATCCCCTCTGGCGCATTCGGCAATACTTTTTCTATTTCAGCCCAAAGTTCGGGCAAAACCTCTTCATCGGCATCCAATTTCAAAATCCATTCGCTCTTTATTTCCAAATTGTCCAAAGCCCAATTAAATTGCTGAGCCTGATCTTTGAAAGGGTTTTTTGCAACTATGGCGCCATACTTTTTCGCTATTTCCAAGGTTTTGTCCGTGGAATAAGAGTCAACAACAAAAATCTCACTAGCGCGCCCCGCCACGCTCTTTAAGCATTTTTCAAGATTGAGCTCTTCGTTAAAAGTTAGGATTATCGCTGTTATTGGAAGCTTCATTCATGGTTAAGATACCACAATCTTTTTATAATCACTACCGAGATTTCGCATACAAATAGCCGGATTCATTATTATATTCCTTATACACAACCTCGAATTTTTTGGACTCTAAGCTTTTTTTGATTAGAGACGGATCGCAATAAGGCAGGTGTAATTCCATAGCGATTTTATCAACACAATCTAACCATTCTAAATTTCTAAATAAATCTGACTCGGAACCCTCTATGTCAATTTTCACAAATTGAAATCTATCAATCTTATGCTCATTCCTTAACTCTTCTATGACGAGGTGGGGCGGCAATACTCCCTTGTGACGCAGGTTCTCTAAAATTTTTTTATTAGACATATCTCCGGTCGTACCGCCAACCAATCCCCAAATTGGGATTATTTTATCAAGACAGTTATTCAGTTTGGCATTCTGAATTAATAAATCCAACGCATGACGATTCGGCTCTACAGCCATGACCCTACCCCCTAATTTAGCGGCTAGTATTGTGAATACCCCACCCGAAGCCCCTAAATCCAAAACAGTGTCCCCATCTTTAATTAGAAAATCTTTATTTGGAAAATAGACATTGCTAGCATAAATCTCTCCAGCATAACCAAACCATATGCCGGGAATAATAATGTTTACATTTTTTACATGAAACTTAGTCATTCTCGAATGCATTAGTGTGTACGGTAAGCTAGTGCTTCTATCTCTAACAATGGACGGAATGCTAAACAAAAGGTTTTTGCAGAAAAACAGATAAGATTCCTTGTCTAGGATAAAAAATAGGCGGTACAGCCTCAAAACCAAATGATAAATTTTTTTAAACATACCAATCAGCTATTCGTGGGCTAATTTTTTGGCCAAGACAAAAATAGAATGAGATATTGGATAAAAACGACCGTAGTAACCACAGCCTTCTACCATTAACTTATTTTTCTCAAGAAGATTAAAAAGGGTCTTTTTAGAGAAGAAGCGCACATGAGGACCGGTTGGATTAAAATGCTTATCAAAGCCAAATATTGTAATTAACAGGTTTTTCAAAAATCCGTGATACGGCGTAGTTAAAAGAACTTTGCCACCAGGTTTTAATATTCTGGACCATTCGCGTACGGCATTTTCAGTGTCGTAAATATGCTCTATGACTTCGGATGAAAAAATAAAATCCACAGAACTATCTTTTAATGGTACTGGAGCCCCGTCTTCAATCTCGTGAAAATCTAGGTTGGGCAACACTTGTCTTGCCTCCGCAATTGCGACTCTTGAGACATCTACTCCAACATAACGCGCATCCGGATTTATCTTCATCATCTCGCGCAAAATAAATCCGTTCCCACAACCAAAGTCCAATATAGCAATGCTCTTCTCTTTTGGAATCAGTTTTTGAAGTATGGGCCACTTCAATTGAAAATCACTCAACTGCCCTTGTTTGTCATCTCGATCCCAATAACGTTCGTAAAAACTTTTGGTCATTAGTTTACCAATTTATTATATGCCGCTAAAAATTGATCGGCTACGGATGGGGCAGAAAACTCTTTTAGCACAGACAACCTCCCTCTTTCGCCCATCTCTCTCGATTTTTCTGGATTTTGCAGAATGTTCAAAATAGATTCGGACAGCTCGCTCTCGTTCTTCTCAATCACGATACCTGCCACACTATTTTGGACACTAGGAGCAACACCAACATGCTTAGTTACAACGACTGGTACTCTGAAATACATAGCCTCAACAACAGACATGGCAAAATTTTCTGAATATGAAGGTAATACAAAAACACTGCTACTTTTGTATGCCGCAACGAGATCTCTCCCTAAGAGCATCCCCGTGAAAACAACGCTTGACCGAAGCCCGTGTTTATTAATTAACTCCTCTACTTTTTTCTTATATCCCTCATCATCCCCCCCAGCAATCACCAAAAGTGCTTTTGGTTCTTTTTTTATAATCAGGGAAAGGGCCGGTATAAGCGTATCAAGTCCCTTCTTCCAACTTATACGACTTAAAAATAAAATTATTTTTATATCTTTTCCTATATTGAATTTATCCCTGAAAACCTCCGGCCGAGTATCTTGAACTTCTTTGAAATCGTCCTCATCGAAACTGTTGGGGATAACAATTCCCTGCCGCAACGGAAGCCCTTGAGCCTTATATTCTTCTTCCTCAATTGGAGCAGTAAAATGAATAGCTGTGGCATCTCTTAAATTATTATTTTCCAACAAGGCTATGTAGAATTTTTTCTTGATGTGGCTTTTTAACGCCAGGGGTTCTTTCATCAAGCTTCCTCGCGGAGAAATAATGTAAGGTTTGTTGAATTTCTTGGCATAATAAGCCCCTAGAGCGGAAGCGGATAAAAAAACTGATGTGATGTGAACCATATCAAAATCCTTGATATTTTCTTTAAGCGCTCGATGCAAGTCTCTTGAATAAAACCAAGCCCGAGGGAAAGAGCCCTTGAAATAGAAAACCCTTACGCCATCAACATCAACCGGTGTTCCTAGGGGAACCTTAAGGCTGTTTGGACCGTCAATGTCAGTTGTGTAAACAGAAACCTCCACGCCTTTTTTAACAAGCCATTTATTCCTATAGTGATCACTCTTTATGGGCCCACCATAACGATAAGCCGGTAGATAGGCTGGAACGATATATAAAATTTTCATATAGCTTCAGAAAAATTTTTCACGATTTTTTAAATTAAAAAAAATTAGGCTTAAAATTCCTTCTCGACTTCCTCACAAATGACGTGCAACACCATTGTGTGAACCTCCTGAATCCGCGGAGTGTTTCTGGAAGGCACGACGATTGATATGTCTGCGACGCCCCTCAAGGCCCCTCCATCGTTACCAAGCAGGCAGACGGTTTTAATGCTCATTTCTTTCGCCTTCTTTACTGCCTCAATTATATTCTTTGAATTACCACTCGTGGAAATGCCGAAGAAAACATCTCCAGAAACCCCCAGCGCTTCTACTTCTCTTGCGAAAAGAGAATTGAAATCATAGTCGTTACTCCAGGCAGTCAGAGCAGATGTATCGGTTGTGAGCGCTATCGCCGGATGCCCCTTTCTTTCTCGTTTATATTTACAGACAAATTCTGCAGCGAAATGCTGGGCATCCGCTGCCGAACCACCATTCCCCGCAACAAGAATCTTGTTCTTGTTTTTGAAACAATCTTTCACCAAAGAAACTGATTCGTGGACACTTTTTAAAAAATTGGCGTCATGCAAAAGAGCCGTACGCAAGGCCATAGACTCATTTATGTGGTCATTTATATAAGAATAATCACTGCCCATAACCATCATTTAACCAAGATGGCCGAAATTAGCAAATCTGGTCTTTATTAGTAAGAGTCGAAAAGACTAAACCGGCGACTGGGATGCTCGTAAAAGCGAAAAAACTTCTTCAATCATTTTTTCTTTTAGAAGGTGGAGCAAAAGGAAATAGATTCCGGCAGAAATTGCAATATTTATAAGAATTGGCACGCTCATCCATTGCAATAAAAACACCACAATCCCCATCACCAGTGCGGCGAAAAGCGCCTTGAATGGCCTTGGTAGGATTCTAAAATTACTAATCTTCCTTGCAAGCCGCCACATTAAGGCGACGTACAAAATAGTTGTGCCGGCTGTGGCAATTGCCGCTCCCATAATTCCGTATTTCGGAATGAGCAGAAAACTAAAAATCACGTTGAATAGTGAAGCAACAATAGAATAACCCACCGATTTAACCTGTTTGTCAAAAGCGAATATAAGATTATAAAAAATAGGCATAACATAACTCGCCGGGATAGAGATTAGGATAATCGCAAACGCGTTCGCCGCGAGAATATATTCTGAACCAAATATAAACCCAACAAGAGATTGACGAAGAATAATTCCACCAACTACAAGCGGGATGGCAATCATTAACAATATCCCAAGAGTAGTTTCTGTGGTACTTCTTATTTTCTCTTCCTTTTGCTCATGGACAAAACGTGAAAACACAGGAAGAATAGCGGTGGAGATAACTACCGGCAATAAAGTGAGTATCCCTGCTGTTTTTTGCGCCGCCGAATAAAGACCTATCTCTTGCGCCGTTCTCCACCAACCAAGCATGACAATATCAACATTAAATAAGAGAGTTCCTGCAAGCCCAGCTATTCCTATTGGCAAGGCTGATCTCAATATTGGTTTAATTAGATTTTTATTGAAGTTTCGGACAATTCCCTTCACGAATGAACGCAAAAATATCGAGGCGATGAATACGCATGACACCGAGGAGATTGCATAAACAACGGTAAGTGCGTATGGTGTCGGATAAAGGCGCAACACCAAGAAACCAAAAACGACTAGGGTTAGATTCGCAACAACCATCACGAGCGCTTCTAATTCCATTTTTTCTTTTCCACGAAAAAACGCCACAAACATATCTCTAAGATCGTCAAATATGATTATGAGCGCCACAATAGGCAGAAGAACGGTTGCCGCACTTATCTTGCTAAAAAACGGAGCAACGAAGAGCACAAGTAACACGGTGATAAGAAGAAGACCAATCTCTATCCAAAAAGCGGTTGAGAAAAACGAATGTTCGTCTTCGCGCTTTTTCGCCACTTCTCTAGTAAGAATCACGTCAATCCCGGTATTTCTGAAAAAAACAAAAAAACTCGCTAGCCCCAGAGCGTAAGAAAAAATTCCGTATGATTCAGCGCCAAGTCTTCGCGCTATATAGAGAGTAATAAATACTTTGAGAAATCTGCTTCCTAAATTACCAATCGAGAGCCATGCAAAATTTTTTACTACCATTTGTTTAGCGCCGCGATTGCCAAACAATAAATTTTTTAATCTGTTCATTTAGAATAGTTTATCACGAAACTATGACATAAAAGGACGGGGGTGGTTATTTGCGCCCCACAAGAATGCGCTCGTAAGCCTGAACCATTTTTGCACCATAGTCGTCCCAGGTGAAACCGGTGGAAATTCTTTCTTTAGCCGATCTTCCCATTTTCTCCCCAAGCTCCTGATTCTCATACAAATATAAGACCCTCTCCTTTAACGCTTCAACGTCACGAATAGGAATTATGAATCCGTCAGTGCCGTTCCGGACAATGTCCTCCCCGCCAGTATTAGTCGTCGCAATAACCGGCAAGCCGCAAGCCATAGCCTGTGCTTGGACCATTGCTAATCCCTCTTCAATCGAAGGCATTACAAAGACAGAACTTTGTGAATAATATTTATAAAGTTCCTTTTGTGGAACCCGGCCGATCCACTTAAATTTGCCTTCATACTTCTTCAAGAAATAATCCATTTCCTCGCTTTTGCCACCCACCAAAAGCAGTTCGGAGTTGGTTAAATTTAATTCTGAAAAAGCTTGAAGTAGATAGTGAGTTCCTTTACGCAGAGAAACCCCTCCAACGAAAATCACTCGAAAAACCTTATCGCTCTTTGGGATTTGTCTGAAGTCCGATAAATCAACTCCATAGGGAACCTGAATGAGTTTGTTCTCTGGAATGCCTTTTGCCAAAAACGTCCTCCTCACAAAAAACGACGGGATAGAGATGTAATCCGCCTCCTCGTATTCTTTTAATTCTTTTTCTATAACCTTAGGGTGAGGCAACCGAAAGTCTTTCGGCTTGATCCCGAATTTTGAATATTCTTCTTTTAAAATGTCGTTTTGATAAACGATGTGCGAGCTACCATGCTCAACTATAGTTACAGCGCCTAATATTTTCGCTTTTTTCATTGTGCGGAGAAACATCGATGACCCGCCAATTACAATGTCTGCTTTTTTTAGAGATTTTGATGCCAACTCGTCAAAGATCTCATGAATCAGATATTGTGGGTTATAAATATTGCGTAGGAATTTCGGCAGTTTAGACCAGCCTCTTCCTAGGATTTCTTTAATCAAGACCGAATTAATCTTATCTTTTGGAATACCATATTTGACTACTTCAAATTTCGGGTAAGAAGTGATGAGTTGCGACAAATAGTCCCGTTTCAATAACTGCCCGGCGAGATTAAACATATGAAACCTTCCACCAACAGAAATAGTAACCTTCATTATTGTTTTTTCTTAGCGACTATTCCTACAGAAAGGTAAGGGCGCCGCAGAAGCGACGTAATTGGACCATCAAATATCGGGAGAATTCTCATTGGGAAAGTGATTGCCCAAGCTACTTTTGGCGAAATAATACCACTAACGACTCTTATGGCCCGAACAACACATTGAGAAATAAAACCAGTAATATAGTCTTTTTTTATAACCTCTAAATTAGACTCGCTAAGAATTTCCTCCAGTTGTTCGTGATTATATCCCAACCGAACATGTCCACCCGGCTCCCCTTTTAAAAGGTTGCCACTTGCGTCATAGGTTGAAAGCTCGAACTTATCATCACCAAGCAAATGAGTATCGTAATGCAAATACGGAGCAGTTAGAAGCAGCCTCCCTCCTGGTTTTAAAAGATTAGAGAAATCACCGACAAGTTTTCTGTCTTTTAAGATATGTTCAATGGTCTCAAAACAGATTATTTGATCAAACAATCCTAAGTCATTTGCCATTTCTCCTAATCTGCCCAAGTCCTCCGTAATGAATTTAATATTATTAAGCTTTAATATTTTCGCTCTCTCCGTAGCTTTCCGGTTGTTCTGCTCATCAAAAGAGATGCCAACCACGATATTGCCGCGCCTCGCCGCATACAAGGCAAAGGATCCGGATCCGCATCCAGCGTCTAACGTGCGTAAATTACCAGACCTAAGATTCCGGCGAAGCCAAAACCATCTATCTGTCACCGCAGAATCTCCAAAGACTATCGTCGCATAATAACCAAATACGCGTACTAGGAAATTATTCATTGTTCATAAATTTATTGTCTCAAAGCAAGCCAGTTACCATTATAAATCTTACCAGACGAAATCGCCACCTTAATTGGGATTTTATTCTGGTGATCTTGAAAATATATCTCGTAATTCGGGAGCAGGTACAAAAAATCTTCTAATGTTTTTTCGAAATCTCCTTGGTTAAATTGTGTTACTTCGAAGAAAACAACAGGGCTGTATTTCCTTATGGTTTCCCGTGCTCCTCGCAAAACAGTTCCTTCCGCACCCTCAACGTCTAATTTTATAAGGCTAATTGCGCCAAGGTTATTCTTTTCACAATAACTATCAATAGTAGTTACGGGAACCTTAATCGAAATGCTACGACTATCATCCTTAAGGTGGCTCTTATCTTTTGTAATAGTGGAGTGACCTGAGTTTAATTTTAAATCAGACGGAATCCAAAGGTCCACCATTCCATTGGTTTCTCCCAAAGCTACCTGTTCAGCGACTATTGGAGAATTGTTTAGGGCGATGTTTTCTTGCAATTTCCAAAATATTTGTGGCACGGGTTCAAAGGAAATTACTCTTGCTCCCATTCCCTTGGAAAAAAACAGTGAATACAATCCAATATTGGCACCGACATCAATAATCACACCCCCCCCTCTCTTTTTTTTAGAGAGGTTTGTTTTGATAAAATTCAGATCATCTAGAAGCCAGGGAAGGCAACCGAACCAAAGAAGATCAAAATCTGTTCTAAATTTAGGATCCAAGTAAAACACAACTTCGGCAGGATAACGATTCGGATGCAATATGCGAGGCCGTTTAAAGAACCTCCACAACAAGTTAGCAACCCTGCCTTTCCCCTTAAAATTTAAATATGAAATCAATTTATAAAACATTTGGTAAGTTGCTTATTTTTCCTAAATCTCTTTTAAAATCATCTTGTGCTTTTTATATTTTCTGGGCGTTCCAACTTTAATAAAAGTAATCTCTAAACATAAAGATTTATGGTTTTTGTTTAAGATCTCGTTCTATGCGGGCCGCAATCTTTTTCGCCGTAAGCCCACACAATCCTATCAAATATTCCCGTGAGCCGGTAACGTGCAAAAACTTATCTGCCGTACCCATTCTCACAACCCGATACGACAACCCGCGATCCGCGACTAATTCGGAGATAGCCGATCCTAAACCGCCTATCATGCTATGCTCTTCAAGAACATAAACGATTTTTTTGTTTTTGAATAAATTTAAAACCTTGCGGACATTAAGCGGTTTTACGGTGGGCAATGATATTAACGCTGCATCTATTTTTTTATTTTTAAGCTCGTCTGCCAATTCTCTTGCCAAAAACAACATACTTCCGGTTGAAATAATTGTAGCCATATTGCCGCGTTTTATAAAAATCGGCTCGCCAATTCTAAGCTTGGGCTTTTTTAAATGAATAAATTCGTCTGGTCCGCTATTTGTACGCCCAATTCTTATATAAGCTGGGCCTTTAAAAGAACAAGCGAGCTTGGTAACCTGTTCCGCCTCATAGAGATCCCCCGGACATAACACCGTCATATTTGGCAAGGATCTCATCGCCGCAACATCCTCCAATGCAAAATGGCTTACTCCGTACTGGCTTAGCGTAAATCCAGAAGAGGTGCCAACAAGCTTAACGTTCAAATTATTAGACGCGATATCAAGCCTAACCTGCTCAAAGCACCGCAATGTTACAAAGGCCGCTTGCGCGTAAAAAAATACTGTGTATCCGTTCATTGCGAGACCCGCCGAAATACCAGCGGCATTCGCTTCCGAAACTCCAGCATTAATGAATCTATCCGGGAATTTGTCGCGCAACCCTTCAAAAGTTCCATAGCCCATGTCGGCCGTAACAACGATTATGCTTTTATCTTTCCACATCATCTCCATTAAAGTTTTGACAAAAGTCCCTCTCATGTTATTTAGATAGTTCTTTTAAAGCTGCTTTTAGATCCGACTCGTTTGGGTATTTATAGTGCCATTCAATCCTGTCTTCCAGAAAAGAAACCCCCTTTCCTTTTATGGTATGGGCAATTATCGCGGTTGGTTTGTTTTTTTTGAGCGGTATTCGCGCAAATGCTTTTTCTAAAGAAGTGAAATTATTCCCATCCGCCTCAATCGCCTCCCAGCCAAAAGCTAGAAATTTGTCGGGGACCGGGTCTATATTCAAAACCTCTTTTGTTCTGCCAAAAGATTGCCATTTATTGTAATCCACGATAGCTATCAAATTATCCAAATTATTATGGCCGGCAAACAGTATTGCTTCCCAGGTTGAACCCTCGTCCAATTCCCCGTCGCTTATAACCACAAAAACACGGTGCTTGCTTTTCATTTTTTTTCCCGCAAGGGCCATACCGGTACCAACCGGAAGTCCGTGTCCCATCGATCCGGTAGTCGCCTCTATTCCCGGGACTCCGCTCATGGTTGTTATGCCAACGAATTTACTGCCATTCACACAATAGGTATCCAATTTATTTTTGCTGAAAAATCCCCTGTCGGCTAAAACGGCATAAAGCGCAGAAGCGCCCCACCCCTTACTCAAAATAAATCTGTCTCGCGTTTTGTTTTTAGGATCTTTTGGGTCTATTTTTAAAATAAAATTATACAAATAAATCAAAATATCCAGCACGGAATAGGCCGAACCCAAGTGCGATGCCCTTGCCTTAAATATCATCTCTATTATCCGCTTCCTTAGCTCCTTGCCCTTCTTTTTTAAAAGATTGATCTCTTCTTTTTTCATTATTTTAGAGACTGTTTCTTCACCCAGTTTATGAATTTTGTAAGTCCGTCATCTAGAGAATTTTTTGGGGACCAGTCAAGGATTTTTTTCGCTAGAGATATGTCGGCAACCCACATCTTCGGCTCATGTTGTTTCGCCGCAAGGTTCCCATATATAACCCGGATCTTTTTACCCAAAATTTTTTCAACCGCACTTACCGCCCCAGAGATTGAATGTTGCTTTCCGGAAGCGATATTAAAAATCCTTCCCTTAATATTATCAGCGTTATCGATTGCCCTCAAATAAACGTCTATAACATCTTCAATAAACACAAAATCTCTTACGAATGACGGTGAGGGGGCACTGAATTTTTCATCTTTAAGCCCGGCCGCAACAATATTCGGCATTAGCCGGCCGCTCCCCTCAAAATATCCGTACGGTGAAAAAAGCCTCATGGTCGCTACGGATAATCCCGTTTTTCTGGATAACGATTCACAATACAAGGTACCGGCGGCCTTGCTTACGCCGTAGAGATTGTTCGGTTCCAATAGATCTTTTTCAGATATTGGGTGATTTTTTTCTCCATATTCGGAGCTGCTACCGGTGTTTATAAAACACTTAAAACCTGTTTCTGCGCACGCATTCAATAGATTTATCGTCCCCAAAGCATTGGTTAAAATTGTCGTTTTCACATCCATCTCTTTCCCCGAATAAGCGCCATAAGCAGCGAAATGCAAGATAATTTCCGGCCTTAAGCCGTTTACAAACTTGCTCGTCGCCTGCTCGTCTATAAGATCGACCGGATGCAAATGAACTCTATTTTTTATCGGTTCAATACGTTTAAAATTGGAATCCCCTCGGACTAGCAAATGAATTTCGTGCCCTAATTCCAAAAATTTATACACAAAATTAGCCCCTACAAAACCCGTACCTCCGGTTATTAGTATTTTTTTCATTGCTTTTTGCTCATTTTATAGCCTATTTTGCAATCATTCCTACCCAACGATTTTAACACAAAAAACACTAAATTCTAGGGTCCCACCCGAATAATCACTATGACGACCCCCGCCCAAAACATACGATGCTTGGAGCAAAAGTTCTTATTTAATCTTAAATTTCTTCAGAAAAGTTCCAATCACCTCACAAACGTAATCAACCATTTCTACCGTTATCCCGTGATGCAATCCGATTAAAAAAGATCGCTCCATTATTATCTGAGAATTCTTCAGGTCGCCAATTTTTCTATACTTGGTGTTCTTGTAGGCTGGTTGTTTTAAGATGTTGCCGGAGAAAAGTGGTCGGGTCTGAATTTTATGATCTTCCAGATATTTAACCAATTGATTGCGAGTAAAAGGCGCTCCGTCGTTTATGGTTAGCGGCAAGGCAAGCCAATTTACCGAAGCGTTTGGTAACTCTTCCGGTAATGTGAAATAGCGTTCGAATTTCTTTAAAAAATTGCAGAATCTTTTATGGTTATGCCTGCGAGCCGAGGTAAATCCACCCAACCTATTCAACTGTTCCAAACCAAAAGCGGCCTGCATCTCAGTGGGTTTAAAGTTATAACCCCTCTCCACAAACACAAAAGCGCTATCGTAGGGCCGGCCATCTATTTTAAAAGTAGCGAGCCGGGAGCGTATGTTCTCGTCATGCCTTGAAATACCCCTACCCCAGTCACGAAACACACGTGCGCGTTCCCTTAGTTTTTTATCATTAGTCATAAGCATGCCGCCTGCACCACCAGTGGTTATAAGGTGTGAAGAATAAAAGCTTGTCGTAGTTAAATCACTCCACTTACCAGATGGCTTTCCATGAAATTTTCCCCCAATAGTGTCACAACTATCTTCAATGAAGATCAATTTGTGTTTTTTGCAAAAATTTTTTATTACCGGCAGGTTTACAAAATTACCAATAAGATGTGGGGCCATAATCGCAACGGTCTTCTTTGAAAGAGCCTTCTTTAGATTTTTGGTATCTATTTGGTATGTTTCTGGTTCTACATCAACGAAAACAGGGACCAAGCCCGTTTGAATTATGGGCGCAACGGTTGTGTTGAATGTACAAGCAGGCGTAATTATTTCCGACCCTTTCGGAAATTTAAAAGCCTCTAACGCCAAAAGATTCGCAGAGGAACCAGAGTTAACAAACAGTCCGTATTTCTTGCCAAAAATACTGGCTATCTTATTCTCAAATTCCTTAGTTATTCCCCCAGTCGTTAGCCAGCCGCTCTCTAAGGCAGTGGTCACAGCCATTATCTCCTTTCTTCCGAAAGCATCTTTCATGTTGGGCGCATACCAAACCCAATCCTTTCCACGAATAAATTTTTTATTTTTTATGAGCTGATTCATCAATGCATTTCCATCTTGCCTTCCCCTGTTTCGATTGGAACATACCTCATCCAAAGTTTTTCCTCCCACCATTTATTATTTTCGGTATACCATTTAATGGTCTTCTCTAAGCCGTCAACAAACGAAATCTGCGGCTGCCAACCCAATACAGTTTTAATTTTAGTGGCATCCGCCATGTGTCTAAAAACCTGACCAGGCCTATCACCGATATTCATCACGGAATCACTAAAGTTAAAATCTTGTAACCGGGACATCTTGTCTACGATTTTGACCGCGATTTCATTAACCGAGAAATTTTTACCGGACCCCACATTGAACACCTGCCCCTTAACCTTGTCGATTGGAGCGTGCAGAACTAAGTCGATAGCTCTCACAAGGTCTTCAACATAAGTAAAGTCTCGGCTACTGTTACCGCTTCCATGAATCGTGAGAGGTTCTTTCAAAAGACAAGCGGTGATAAATCTTGGTATAAGTTTTTCTAAATGCTGATGCGGACCAAATATATTAAAAGGTCTTATTATGACCGCTGGAATATCAAATGTGGCAACATAGGAATAAACCAGACGATCAGCGCCAGCCTTTGCCGCTGCGTAAGGGCTCATCGGGTTTAGGGGGTGATTCTCGTTCATAAAATCTGCAGCAGAGGTTCCATACACCTCGCTTGTTGAAATATGAATAAACCTATCAATGTTCTTTTTATGTTTTAAAACCGCATTCGCCACTCGTTGAGTGCCAATAACATCTGTCTCAAAAAACCTTTCATCGTCGTAAATTGAACGAGCTACGTGAGTTTCGGCAGCAAAATGAATAACAATATTCGCCCGCGAGACAAGCTCTTCAACCAGCTTGGCGTTTTTTACATCTCCATACACAAAACGAAAATTTGGAGCTTCGTGAATCTTTTTTGAAATATTATGAATATCTCCAGCATACGTAAGTGCGTCAAGAACAATAAAGTTGTATTTGGGGTACTTGTCGAACAGATAAGCAAGCATATTGCTACCAATAAATCCGGCGGCCCCAGTTATTAAAATTGTCTTTTCGTGAGCTAACATTGAAAGTAATTTTACTTCAGGCCACTAAATATATCAAGGACAGGCCTAGTTATATCAACAAATAAGCGCCCACTCTTCATGACCCCTCTTTTGCTGTTCCTAGTTACTTTATGCCGAACTCATTCATTAATATTTCCAATAATTTCTTAACAATGCTATCCAATAATTCTCCGCCATTTAAAATTCTTTCCCGTCCGGCCTTGGCAATACGCTCCCGCAATTCTGGATGTTTTAGATAATAATCAATCTTCTCTTTCATTTCTTCGTACGAATCAAAGAAATCGGTTTCTTTGCCAGCTAAAAGCATTTTCTCTGCCTCTTCGGTTCTCTCGTGAAGCATAAAACCTCCGCACAATGGAATCTCCCAACTCCGGCACGCAACGTATTCTTGATTATGTTTGCGCATAAAAGCCAGAGCGATCTTGCTCGCACCCAAGACTCTCGCCATATCTTCGCAATACACGCCCCCAGGTACAATACGATTTTTTCGACGCAGACAAGAATTCCAAGGAAGCCTTCCCCACGAATTGCCGTAGATCTTAATGTCATATCCATCCCGACACAGTTTTTCTAAATATTCGGATCGATTTTCCTTGGCGTAAGTGCCAATAAAAACAACGTCCGCACCAAGTTTTTTTCGGTCTCCTTCAGTGATTAAGACCGGGTGATGACAACTCGCGTCAGCAGAAACCGTTAGATAAATTGCCCGCTTAGCGCCCCACCTTAGGAGTGGTTCAACATTTGCGGATATAGCCGCCAGATGGCAATCATACAAAGGAATAGATTTATAAAAATAAGTACTCCCCGACTTCGTAAAATCAACATGGTCCGGATACCAGGAGATTAACTTAGCGAATTTTTTAAGCTCCACAACAGTGCTGGGATATATTAAAATGGGTTTCATAAAAAGAATGAAACCAAACTTACCAACGCGCGCTTTTTCAACAATAATATTATTCAATTTTTTGATACCGGAGCCGAAATAGATGGGGGTTGGCAACAACCCGCTAGCAATAAAAAACCTGCTCATTACTCGATTAAAAAGAGATGGCGTGAAATATTGATTGGTATTTACGAGCTGTACATCTACGCCAAGCTTCAACAAATTATCGTAAATCAAACCCATTGATCCGCCCGGGCCAAGCTCACCGACTAATAATATTTTCATATATGATTTTTTAAGAAGAGTAATTGTTGTGCCGCTGAGCAATTTGTTTTTTGACAAAAGAACGAATTTTGGCAAGATATGGAACTTTTTTAAAATACGGCTTAAACCTTTCGTAATTATTAAAATATCCACGTTTTTTTATATCTAATAACTTCTGCAAATGCTGTCTATATGTAATAGTACGCCCAAGGAAACCGGAGGTAATAAGGTCCCGAAATTTTTCTATATTTATTTTTTCAGAATCGTTAATAATCCTATACTTCTCTGCCACACCCAATAGTTCTATGGCGCAATCGGGCAACCCAAAAACCTCAAACAAAGATGCCGCCTTCAAAACACGCGTTGCGTCCCAATCAGATGATAATAATTTTTTGTCCTCTATCTCAGCTACCGGATCGCGAAAAAATATGGCTTGAGCAAAGATAATCTGGCCGTATGAAGAAACGCCACAACCGCCAGGTAAAACACTGTCTATGCTAGGAAATGCTTTATTCGCGAAACGGCAGAAATTAATATCATATAATTTGAAGCCAAGAGGCCTTAAGAGCTGCTCCAATTCGCTAAAACCCTTACCCTCTCCGCACCATGGCGCAAAGTGAATCTCCGAGCTTATTCCAAGAACCGATTTTTTAATTTGGGAAACAGATCCTTTAACAACATCAAAATCGGCCCCCTCAGCGTCGGTCTTAATGAAATCAACTTCAGGAATCTTATAGTCTTCGGCAAAAGAATCAAAAGTAGTAGTTTTGATCTGCGAAGTTCCTGTAATTTTGAAAAGCTCTCCGGTTGGAAAACGATTTACTATTTTCGGATCCCTGGGGCACAGTCCACCGGCAGCCGACGAAACCTGCTCATAAAAGGTATGGGTGCCTTTGTCCGAATAAAGAGCAGCTGGATAAAATCGCGTAGCCGACCCAGAACCCAGGTCTCTGTTTAACCTTTCACACTCCCCCTTGTCGGGTTCAAAACCAATAAACCTGACCGCGTCACCATAATTTACCCAATGATATTCTGGCCCGCCTCGAGCCCCAACATCAACAACGGTTAAGGGGTTGTTCTTAAAAACACCCTCACTTACAAGATGTTTAGTGAATCGCGGATTTGATGAGAATGATGAATATAACATTGATTTTTGTTGCTAGCCGACCTTAAAATTCTTATTTGAATCCAAAAAATTTTCCGCGGTAAACACGAGAAATTCTTTTGCTTTATGTCCCGAACGCCCAAGTAGCTTCCTTTTAAGCCAGCCGAAACTTCTTGAGACGCTCATTGGAATAGAATATATTATTGCCGCGACAATTTCAAAAAGAGAAAATTCTTCAAAAAATCTGCGAACCCACACCACCCCCTCTCTGGAATTGAGAAAAGACAAACGCATACCATTACTAAAAAAATAGAAACACGAAGACACAAGCGCCTGCGCCACTGAAAATATTTTCATCCCTAAGTAATACTCCGGCCACTTAGGTTGGTAAATATATTTGTGTATAAGGAAATAACAACAGGCATCTTTGAAAATCGCCGCCAAAGAATCTTGTCTTAGATCAAAAGTTTGATTTGCAGAATGCTCTGTTTTTATGTAGTTCATAGAACTGTCAAAAACAAAATTTTTGTACCGCGTTAGAACTTCTGGAAACAACATTGAATCAATACCGAGCGCTCTCCTAAAAAAACCCCTAAACTCTTCAGGGAGCGATTTGGATGGATTGTGATAATAATTTTTGACGTAATAATCCATAGCGCTCAGAAGATCTCCTCTCCTTACGAGAGCATACCCGCTTACGTATAGCACTATCGGCCGATAGATTCGTTTTAGAAACCATTCTCTCGGATACTTTTCCGGAGGAGAAAAGGTATCGAGTACTGTGTTAAGAAAGCTGAATGTTCCATCTTTCATATCGCGTAGACTGGTGAGCTTTGGCACTACCCCGGCAACATCGGGATGATTCAATAAATTGCTCACTCCTTTCTCTATAAAGTCCCGCGCGAGCCAATCGTCTGCCCCAAGAACCATAGCGAAATCTCCTTTCGCACATTCAGACATTTTTAAAAAACTTTCGGAAACACCGACTCGGTTACCGTTTTTGAAATATTTTATTCGTTTATCTTTCGCAACATACCCCCTTATCACCGCCTCACTACCGTCAGTCGAGGCATCGTCAACTATTACTATTTCTATATTTTTGTATGTCTGATTAAGACAACTATTAAGAAGTCTGTAAATATATGGTTCTCCATTAAAAAATGTTGTGCAAATACTTACTAACGGATCTTTGTTCATGTTGAGATTAGACTAACGGCAAATTGCTCACTCCCTCCAAGTTCTTATCAAAATCATTCCGTGCTTTCTCATAACTTTCGGGTGTTCCAATATCGATGAAGTAATTCTTAAACACAAAACCATAAACTTTCGCATCTCTAATGTGTTTTTCGAAAAAATCTTTCTCTATCGAAAATGTTTCAGGCAAATCAAAATTGTTCAAAACGCCCTTTCCGAATATATACATCCCGCCGCTAATTAGTCCTGGGCCGCCCCTTCCTGTTTTCTCTTTAAAATTCATTATCCTATTATTCTCATCTACGGTCACAGTTCCAAAATTTCGAGTATCATCCATTTGGCTTAGACAGATAGAGACGTGAGCACCGTGCTTAATGTGTTGTTTTAAGAAGTGATCGTAATTGATAGGGAAGAACGTGTCGCCGTTCAAGACGAGCACCATCTCATGCGAGGAATTATTAATAGCCTTCTTAATTGCTCCTCCTGTACCCAAAGGACTTTCTTCTTCTGAAAAACTTATCGTTGTACCTTTCGGAAACGATCGTCCTTTCATATGTTCGCGCATTTTGTCTTTCATATGGCCAACAGAAAGCATTATGTCCCGAAAGCCACATTGCAAAAGATTATCAATCGTGTAATCCAATAGAGTTTTATTTTTTATCGGGGCTAAGACCTTGGGCCTATCAGCAATAACCGTCTGCAAACGAGTTCCAAGGCCGCCGGCAAGGATAATAACGCGTATATTTTTAAGTTCGGTGTTCATTGATTGAAAAACTATTTTGTTTGATAAATTATATGGCTACCCTCATCTTCAAAAGCAAATGGGACGTGGAGCAATTTAGAAAGCGCCGTTTTAACTCTTTCCTGGTCTTTCGGCCGAGCATATACCAACAGGAATCCGCCCCCACCGGCGCCCAAGAGCTTGCCACCCAAGGCTCCCGCCTCCCTGGCCCGTGCATAAAAGCCGTCAATAGTATCGTTTGATATTTTTGGTGAAAGACTCCTTTTTAACTCCCAGCTTTTATGGAGAAGTCTACCAAAATCCCCCAGCCAATCGCCATTGCTCTTAAGCACAAGAACAGCCTCATCTACCATGTTATGCATTGCCTGTAATTCAATTTTTTTATTAGGGATGTTTTTAATCTGTTCGGTTGCAATCTCCGAAGCATTCCTAGAAAAACCAGTGAAGAAAAGCATCATATGTTTTTGTAACTCCTCAAGCCTCCCATCGCTTAACTTTATTGGCGTGACAGCGAAGCTACCATCTTTATGGAAGTTAATCTTATTAAATCCGCCATATGCAACAGCAACTTGATCTTGCGACCCAACGTTTTCTTTGATGCAATTCTGCTCAATATGAATCGCTTCCTCTGCTAATTTCTTTCTATCAGGACTGATTCCTTTGAGTCCATAAAGTGCGTGCAAAAAACCAACAGTAAAAGACGAGCTTGAACCCATACCCGATCTAGCCGGCACATCTCCGTTATAGTGGATAGACAACCCATCATTAAAATCCATAAAACGGAGGGTCTCCCGAACTGACGGATGCGCGATTTCATCAATACTATTAACCTCCTCCATTCGAGACCAAGCCACCCTGGTTTTATAAGGAAAATATGGGGGAAGACGTATCGCGTGCAAATACGAATATTTGTTAATTGAGGTGCTAAGTACTGCCCCGCCATATTCTTTGACCCACCCCGGATAATCTGTCCCACCCCCAAAAAACGATATGCGCAGTGGTGTTTTTGTAATAACCATCATAATAATTAGCTGTTAAATATATTGACCAACTTTTCGATAATATCATCAATATTGTTCTTCGGAAACCATTTCAAAAGTTTTTGAGATTCGGAAAAATTGGACGTGAGAGTAAAAGCCTGTGTTGTAGAGGGCGTAAAAACAACCTTGCTCTCAAGCCTGCTTGCCACCTTTGTGGCTAAATCACGCATCGAAATACGGTTAGAAGAAAGGAAAAATGGATAATAACCCGGCTCCGCAACGGTGCCATATTCAACCGCCTTAAGTATCCCCTCGGCCACATCATCTATCCAAATCCACTCTCTTTCGTGACGACCCTCACCATAAATTTCTATATCCTTGTGAGCAAGTGCGGTTTTTATAAATTCAATCGGAGCGTGGGGAAGATATGTATTCTTGCCCAAAACCATAGTTGGTCGAACCGTTACGATTTTCATTTCTGGAGCTTCCTTAATAAACTGCATCATAGAAAATTCGGCAGAGGCCTTGCTCGCACTATACCCGTGTTTTGGACTAAAATTAGAAAATTGAGTTTGGTGTTCGCCGATCTTGTTTTCTCCATGAACAGTCATGGAGCTTGTGAAGATATAATTTTTCACACCCGCCTCATGGGCAGCTTTTAAGACTTTTAAATTCCCCATTACGTTTGTCTCAAAAAGATCTTGAATTCCCGGCGCTTCTTTCATGGTTCCCAAGATTGCAGCTAAATTAATTACCACGTCTGGCTTCTCAATCCCTAAACCGCGCGTGAATGTCTCCGTATTTCGGACATCTTCTTTGGTCAAATCGAATATCACAACATCGTGCGTTCCTTTCGCTTTCTCTTGGAGCGCCTTACCTATAAAACCCTGTCCACCAAAAATTACTATTTTCATGTTTGAAACTTACCACGACCAATAGATGAGTAACGGACGCCGAGTTGTTTAACGTCTTCTTTCCTGAACATATTGGCTGCGTCTATGATTATCTTATTTTTCATAGAAGAAATTAATTTTTTATATGGCGCTTCTTTGAATTCTTTTTTACCTACAGCTATAACTACCGCATCTGCGCTGGAAAAGACATCACCAATTGAGTTTACTGTATATGCGTTATTCTCGACCAGGGGATCATAGAGCACCACTTCTGCCCCCTTTTTCTCTAGGCGTTTCATAAGAGGGGCGACCAAGGACCCTCTCATATTTGAAGTAAATGGTTTATACGTTGCTCCTAAAAAGCCCAACTTTTTACCCTTCACGTTTTTGAAATATTTACCAATCTCTTTTTCCATGAATTTATTATGTTCGTTATTCACCGCAATGATCTGCTGCAACATTGGCAACTTAATCTTAATTTTCTTGCCTAAATTTATTAACACTTTAAAATCTCTTTCTACGGTTCCGGCAAAGCCCAAACCCGGTAAAGTATAGGCCTTGGGCCCAACTCGTTTGTCAGACCGCAAAATCTGTCCGATATTTTCAAAATTAACATTGAAATACTCACTAAATTTGGTAAGTTCTGAGACAAAACTCACCGTCATAGCTACGAAAATATTTGCTGCGTGTTTGGACATTTCCGCTTCTTCTAAGGTGACGCTGAATTTGGGAGAATTTATTTTATCAAAGAGACGTAAGACGCCTTTCACCACCCCTCCGTCTCCTCCTAACACAATATAATCTGGCTCAACAAAACGCTTGAGCGCATCTCCAAATCTCAAAAATTCTGGGAAATAAATAATTTCTATTTTTTTATATTTCTTCTGCCAAATTCTCATTGTGCCTATGGGGGTTTGAGAAGAAACTACCACCACCCTAAATAGACCACTCTCCACAACTTTTCTGAAGTGCCCCCCTATGTCATTCATATCAACACCGGTGGGAATTATATTTACATCTTGTGCAAAAAAACAAATATCCGCTTTATTATTTGGATCGGCAATATTATTAGAGAAAAAGAGCTTGTTGCTCTCTTTAAATTTTTTTATTCCATCGGTAATTCCTGGTTCAAAAACCGGCGGCTTACCCATTTCATAATCTTCGTAAGCCTCATTACCCGCAACTAATCGCACTGTGTGACCCAACTCACAAAGACCTATCGCATACACTTCAGCCAAGTGCCATGAGCCATAGACGGTTATCTTCATATATTTGAGAATTGATTACGCTTAATTATTCGATAACCTTTTATAAGCTCAGAGATTGCGCCCTGAATAGATACCTGTGGCTTGAAACCACTTTTTTCAATCTTTTCGTTAGAAATAATATAATTTCTTTTATCTGGGTCTTTGCCAAATTCCGATTCTATAAAAACGAAGTCTGGGACTTGTTTCTTTATTTCGGCACAAAGCTCCCTCTTGCTTAAGTTTGCATCAGAGAGACCAACATTATAAGAATTGTTTTTCATCTTTTCAAAATTATTCATCACATGCATAAAAGCGCGCGCCACATCTCGAACATGAATATAATTTCTTTTGAAATCGGCCTCAAAAAGAACGACAAATCTATCATTCACCGCTCTGTAGACAAAATCGTTCACGAGAAGATCTAAGCGCATCCGGGGGCTAATTCCACAAACCGTTGCTAATCGAAGCGTTACCGCATTACCAGAAGCAAAAAGTTTCTTTTCGGCTTCCACTTTAAGCTGACCATACAAAGACACTGGGTTTAATGGCGATTCTTCAGTGCAAAATTCCGTACTTTTACCTATGCCATAACCACTATTAGTATTGGGGAAGATAATCTTCTGTTCCGGTTGTCGCGATGCGATTAACAACTCAATCGCCTCAAGATTAACGGTTCTTGCTGCGACCGGGTCTTTATCGCAAAGCGGGGCTCCCACAAGACAAGCAAGGGGAAATATAAACTCCTTACCTGCAATATGTTTTTCTAGCAAAGCCTTGTCCCTCGCATCACCCCGAACTATCATTAGGTTCGGTGAATTGCACACATCCAGAAGGGGGGCCTGGCCATAAATAAAACTATCCAGAACAGTAACTTCGTGCCCGGCACGCAAGAGCTCTGGAACAAGAATCGCACCAATGTATCCCGCACCACCCGTGACTAAGATTCTTGCCATTTTACTCTACATACTTCCCCGCCTCATCGCGCGGAGAAAGGATTGGATTCTTGATAGGCCACTCGATATTAAACCTTGGATCATCATAGCGGTAACTTGATTGCCTCTTGGGATCATAATAATTTGACTGCAGATAATGAAATACAATATTGTCGCTCAAGGCCAGATGACCATTGCCAAACCTTGGGGGGACAAGCACTTGTAAATGGTTTTCCCCAGAAAGCGTGAAAGACTCCCATTTACCAAATTCTTTTGATGTTTCATCACAATTTACAACAACGAAATAAAATTCGCCCTGGTGACAAGAAATAAGCTTCCAATTATCCGAGTCAGCGTGTAGGCCTCTAAGCACACCTTTTTTGGAAATGGAATAATCCTGAGTCACAAATTCCACCGGAATTCCAAGTTTCTGAAAATCAACTTTATTATAGGGTGATACATACTTACCCCGAAAATCCTCATGTACATCAGGTTTCAGGAGCAAAACACCATCCAATGTTGTCTTTTCTGCTTTAATCACAACCCTATAGTACCACGAGAAATAACCCAGTGACAAGGTTATGGAAAACACCTGTAAATATCTCCACCAACGGGGGCTTATTTATCTTATTCAAATTAAATCCAGGACTTCTTCTGGACTCTGAACAATATGATCAGGCGAACAATTTGCGAGATATTTAGCCTTAAACTCATTTTTCACAAAAATCGTCTTGCATCCCACCGCCTGGCCAGCTAAAACATCCTTATCACCATCGCCAACCAATATTGACTGTGTGCAATCAATATTTAAATCTTGCGCCGCTTGTCGGAACATCCCGGCCTTAGGTTTCCGGCAATCACAATTGTCTGCATCTACATGCGGGCAATGATACACGGCGTCTAACTCATGATCCAAAAGACGTTCCATCTCATTATGGAGTTTATGCAATTCGACTTCAGAAAGTAACCCTTTCGAAATTTGGGGTTGATTCGTTACCACAACCACCTTGTAGCCGTGTTCTTTTGCGGCATGGATTACACTTTTTATTCCCGGCATAAGCTCGAACCCGTCCTTGAGGAGACGATAACGCCCGAGTTCCGCACATATAACACCGTCGCGATCAAGGAAAAGCGCCTTACGCTTTTCCATATATTTTGTTGATATCCCTAAGATGAGCAGCAAAATATTCTTTGTGTCTCTTGATTATTACGTTCTCCGATTCCATCAACTTTTCCAAAAACTTCACTGGATCTTTTTCGGTTATAGCATTGATTTCCGCCCACACCTCATGTCCGTGCATATATCCTTCGATCTCTGTCAAAAAATCATTTTTATAGACATTACGAGCGCCCCACACCCCACGATCTTGTCGATTCACTGCATCACCAACATGGACATACATATCGTTGTTAAAAAGCACTTTCTGAAATACGAAAGAATGGAAAATATCATCCATCCGTTCCGCAAAAGGCCACATGAGCGCGAGTGGAAAGATAAATTTTGCATACACCGTATTCTGAGTGTTATACGGCGACCAAACATTTTTTAGGCAATAATTTTTTTCTCTGATTGACTCAAGGGGTAGACGCTTGGGGTAAACCAGACGGGTTCTAGCATCAATATCTGGGTCACCTAGGGAAATTCCTTGAAAAAGACCAATCTCTTGAGGTTGAATAGCATCTTTTATTGCCCTAACCTCTGTAGCATCTTGCCACAAAAATGGCATGGGAAAACCACGTGGATACATTTCTATAGGGGCCGGAGCGGTCTTCAGATAGTTATGCCAGGGAGCAGGCACAACCTCTTTTGTAACTTCGACTACTTGATTTACTGGTCTCGTAAGAACATTGTGCCAACTTTCAAAATAATCGGGGTCGGGAATGTTGTCATCATCAATAGTAAGAATAAAATCCGGATTAAGCTCTAAGGCACGCAGAAATGCGGCGTTTCTTCGTCTCTGACTTTTCCAACCAATAAGACTGCTTATCTCAAAACGCTCTTGGTTTTTGGGTGATAAATACTCAATCTTACATTTGAATTTCTTGTCATCAAATGGCTTTGAGGTTGTGTCTCCGGCAATAACAAATACAACCTCTGAAAATTTACTTTTTGCCGCCAATGAATCGTAAGGCAGGTATCCCTCCTCTCCGTTTATGGTTGTAGAAACAATTACTAATTTCATATAGATTTACAATGTTGTTTTATATTCTTCCTTTTTCCTTCATGTCCGATTCAATCCAATTATACAGTTCTTTTATTCCTTCTTGAAGAGAAACGCTTGGCTTCCAATTAGAATTGAACTCTTTCTCAACAACGTTCTCCGGGCCAAGTTTTCGTTCAATGCCCCTTGGCGCATCAAGTTTGTGCTTCCTATTAAACTTTATTCCGGCAGCAGCTTCAACCGCATCAACCAACTGATTTATAGTTACAAATTCCCCACTCCCGAGACGCACCGGTTCTGTAATCTCGCTTTCTGTTAATTTGCGTATTCCATCCACCGCGTCTCTCACAAACATAAAGCTTCTAACCTGCGTACCGTCTCCCCAAATTTCGAGATCAAGATTCCCGGAAGATTTAGCGATAACCGCCTTGCGACAGAGTGCGGCAGGAGCCCTCTCTCTACCACCCTCGTAGGCATCGTGTGGCCCATATATATTCTGGAGACGGCCAATCCTAGTAGGCAATCCGAAATCTTCACGAAAATATTTACAAAGTTTTTCGCTGAAAAGTTTTTCCCAAACATGGCCGTCCTCAATAACGTCTGTTAGGGCCTTGCCCTCTTGGGGGACTTCGGCCACAGAAACTGCATTTGAAGAAGAATAGAAATACCGTCCCACTTTTGCCGCTCGCGCAGCCATAAGAAGGTGGGTATTAATTAGAACAGAAAGCATGGTTAGGGCTTTCTGTTTCTCAATAAAGTTAACCCCGCCGATTTCAGCGGCCAAATTATATACCCCATCAACGCCCTCCATCGCCTTTTCACAACTCTCTTTAAGAGTGAGGTTTAAGGAGATGTTTTCCGCTTCCTTGTGGAGTTGTTTCCATTCGGAAAGTCCCCGCTTCCCAACAGCACGCACTCGAAAACCATCACTTAAAAGACTTCCTACTAAATGGCCACCAATAAGCCCGCTTCCGCCCGCAACTAATATTCTTTTCATAATTTGTGATTTATTTATTGTTCAACGCACTAAGTTTCGTAAATCTTAAATTCCGGCATGGGTACGATAAATTTTCCGCCATTTTTAAAAAATTCTTTTTCACGTTCTCTGAATTCTGGAAGAAAATGCCAGGCTAAAACAAAGTAATAATCGGGTTTTTGACTCCGCGATTGTATCTCTGACACGACGGGAATTTTGGTACTCACTGTTATCTTGCCCCACTTCAATGAGTTTCTATCGGCAATCGCTTCGATCAATTCTGGTTTTAATCCGTAAAACTGCAGAGTCGTATTCCCTTTAGTAGACGCCGCATAGCCGTGAACCTTCTTACCACTAGCTATCTCTTGCTTTATGAAAGACACAACCCTCTCCTTTGTTTCAATGGTTCTTTTGGCAAATCTCTCATAAATATCTTTGTCGTCTAAACCGAGTGATTTTTCTTTTTCGCGTACCGCTAAAACTCTTTGCTTCGCACCATCATAAACACTCAAGTTCTTGCCCAATCCTTTTTTTCTGACATATATCCGAACACTGCCTTCATTAATGTGCTCCCTCATTTCTAAATCGAAAACCTCAAGTCCGTGACGGGCGAGCAAGTTCTCAAGAGCCATCAATGAGTAGTATTCAAGGTGCTCATGACAAATGCCATCAACCGCGTTCTGCCCGAGGAAAGACGGCAGATACATCATTTGGATAACAAGAATCCCGTCATCATCTAAACACTTCACGATATCACTAACGAAAATATTAGGGTTATCCAGGTCATAAAACATCGCAATCGCAGTAATGCTCTTGGCCTTGGCATTGCCAAACTCTTTCTCCCAAGAGTTGTGGTTAAAAAAATCAACTATTATTTTAGTAGTCCCCTTTTTGCCTTCTTCTTCTAGGTTTTTCGCTGGCTCAAAACCAACTGTTTTCAACCCAGGAATTTTATAACCACGTAGAAGCGTGCCATCATTTGCACCTATATCTATAACCAAATCGCCACTTTTCAAACCGACAATTTCGGAAACCTTGTTTGCTATCCCATTTAACTCATCCGTCATCGTCTGGTTAATCCCTGACTTATACCAATAATTTCTATACATAACCTCTCCAGAAACGGTATGTCTGAGCTGAAGCAAACCGCAACCGCCATCTTTTTGATTGCACAAAACCAATTCTAAGGGCGCCTCAGTGCCCTGATATTCTTGCCCCGGATCCAAAAAATCCGAAACATATAGATTACCGAGTGAAAAAATCTGAGTCAGATTTTTAAAACCACAAGAGCGGCATGACTCAATAACACGAATCATTGGATTTGACATAGCTTTAACAAATTATCAATTCTGGAACTTACCGTCAACTCCGACAAGTTTTAGGTCGCTCTCTAACATTAGCTTAACGAGCTCTTTAAATCTGACTTTGGGTTCCCACCCCAATATTTGTTTGGCCTTAGAATAATCCCCTTGCAAAACATCCACTTCGGCCGGACGAAAATACATTGGATTTATCTTAAAAATCGTCTTGCCACTTTTTTTATCAATGCCTTTTTCGTTCACACCATGCCCGTCCCAAATCAAATCAATGCCCACCAAACGACACGCCTCTTCAATAAATTCGCGAACCGAATGAGTTTCGTTCGTAGCCAACACATAATCGTCCGGT
This sequence comes from Patescibacteria group bacterium, assembly GCA_038061595.1. GTDB lineage: Bacteria > Patescibacteriota > Minisyncoccia > UBA6257 > GWB1-50-10 > JBBTYZ01. Next base: position 39,276 of record JBBTYZ010000015.1, read on the forward strand.
TTATCTTTCTGCACCATTAGCCACATGCCATAGACATAATCCTTGGCATAACCCCAATCTCTTTTTGCGTCAATATTGCCGACATGAACGATGTCTAACTTTCCGGCAACAATATTAGCTAAACCCAACGTGATTTTCCGAGTAACAAAATTTTCGCCACGCCTTGGCGATTCATGATTGAAAAGAATGCCGTTCGAAACGTGCAGTCCATAACTCTCGCGATAATTAACCGCTGCCCAATAAGCGTAAACCTTAGAAACTCCGTAAGGACTTCTCGGGTGGAAGGGAGTTGTCTCCTTCTGAGGCGTTTCTTTGACCAACCCAAACATTTCAGAACTTGAAGCTTGGTAAAAACGCGTCTCGGAGTTATCGTGACGAATTGCCTCTAGAAGACGGGTTGTTGAGAGAGCAACAGCGTTGCCAGTAAATTCGGGAATATCAAAACTAATCCGAACATGGCTTTGAGCGCCGAGATGATATACCTCATCAGGCTTCAAATCACGAATGATCCGATGAAGAGAACCGGAGTCGGTTAGATCACCGTAGTGAAGGGTAATCAAATTCTTCTTGCCGTGCATATCGGGGAAAAGATGTTCGATTCGCTCGCGATTAAAAGTGCTCACACGCCGTACTAAACCATGAACCTCATAGCCCTTCTGAAGCAAAAGCTCCGCTAAATAAGAACCGTCTTGACCGGTTATGCCAGTGATAAATGCTCTTTTTTGTTTTCCCATGACAGATATAGCTAATTATTGAATAGAACCTATAAAAAACAAGCAGGGTTTAATTTCAGACGTTTTTTAAATCAGACTCAACCATCATCTGCACCAAATCCTGAAAATTGGTTTTTGCCTTCCAGCGCAATGCGTTTTCAATTTTTTTCGGATTCGCAAGCCATTCTCTAGCCTCGCCTGGCCTAAAAAGAGATTCGTCTATGGAAACATAATCTTTGGAATCCAATCCAACAAATTTAAAAGCTGCCTCAACAAATTCACGAATGGTATGGCTCTTGCCCGTTCCAATCACATAGTCATCGGGCTTATCCGCTTGAAGCATCAACCACATCGCCTCGACATAATCACCGGCAAATCCCCAATCTCGTCTCGCATCCAGATTGCCAAGACGAAGCGTTTTTTCTTTACCGGATTTAATACGGGCGACTGCAAGGCTAATTTTTCTCGTGACAAATTCAAAACCTCGACGAGGAGATTCGTGACTAAACGCGATGCCAGAACAGGCGAACATGTAATGAGTGTCACGATAAAACTTAGTAAGATATAGTCCGGAAGCCTTGGAAACTCCGTAGGGTGTTGTCGGAGCAAATCGAGCCTGCTCGTCTTGAGGCGAATCACCTAAACCACTAAAGAGATCGCTCGTAGCAGCGAAGTAGAAACGAGATTTAGGACTAACATCTCGTAACGCAGACAACAAATAGTGCGTACCCGATACGTTTGTAATCATTGTTCCAAGTTCATCATTAAAAGATTCTGTAATACTCGCAATCGCCGCCAAGTGATAGACCTCGTCAGGCCTCACCTTATTGATTAACTGCCAAACGGTTGCGTAATTTGTAATATCGCCTGAATGAAGAATTAGATTTTTGTTCTCAAGAAGATGGTTGATGCGCGAAAATCGGGCAGGGCCACTCTCGAGGGCGACGCGTCTTACCAAGCCATGAACCTCATAGTCTTTTTTAAGCAGAAGCTCGGTTAAATAAGAACCGTCTTGACCGGTTATGCCGGTTATTAAAGCTACCTTTCTTTTATTTTCCATAATACTTCACCTCATCTTACGCTCGACTTAGCCGTATTTCAAACCCTAGAGATGATTCTTGTTGTTGATATAATCCAAAGCCTGGAGCAAACCATTAATATCTTCCTTATAACTGAAGCGCTGAACAATCTTGAAAGACTCTCTGCCAAAACTATTCAACTTATTTTTATCGGCCATTAGATTGTCTAAAAACCCAGTGAGCTCCTCAACGTTACCAAGCTCGAAAATAAAACCGTTTTGGCCGTGATGGACCAAACTTTTACCGCAACCAACCATATTAGAAACAATAACCGGTAGACTAAAACACATCGCTTCGTTTACCACCAAGCCCCAGGTTTCTCCGACGCCAGATGGCAACACAAAAATATCAGCCGCCGCATAAAACTTTGGCAATTCGGTTTGATTCTGGAACCCAACGAAATGCACATTTTTGACATCTCTTTCGTCAACGTATTTCTCTAAGGCTGTCTTAAGAATACCGTCTCCAACGAACACAAGAACTTTGTTGCTGTCTTTGAGATTTTCATAAGCCATCAACAGATCCATTGGTCTTTTCTTGTCTATC
>JBBTYZ010000016.1:0-9039 GCA_038061595.1 Patescibacteria group bacterium
GGCACATGATAGAAAATCCCACTGCGTAGCAGTTCGGATTTTCATCACTCGGCGTTAGCCGAGCACAATATTTGACAAATATAGGGGCTTAATATATCCTACCCTTTCGCGCTGTACCGTAAGTCCACAACCCATCTGGAGGAAGTAACCATGAGGTCCATCACAACCCGCGTCGCAATCGGCGCACTCGCCCTGCTGTGTTTCTCGACGATCGCCGCTTCGGCTCAAAACCCGGTCGTGTCCTCGACTCCGAGCTCGAACACGGTGTACGCGACGAATTCCGGCGACAAGACGTACCTGCTGGACAATCTCTCGACGAACGGCATCGGGAAGACGTTCACGAGCGACGCGAACGCGTCATCCTGCGGCGACTACTTCGTCGTTTCGGGCAACCCGCAGAAGGGCGGCATCTTCACCTTCAGCATGAGTGACCAGAAGGTGACGCCGTGGACGACAGCCATCATGCTGCTCGCGATCGACAAACTGCACGTCACGATCGACGACACGCAGACGGCGCCACGTGGCAACATCTTCGTGAACAGCAACGGCCAGGTCAGAATCCTGCTTCGGCTAACGAGGGCGGAATACACGAAGTCTCCGTGCCTGCCCTCGCCTCTGCCGCTGCCCACGGAGTTCAGGACGAGCATCCGCTAGTACCCGCAAAACCCATCAGTGTTTGCGGTCGACGCCCCCCAAGAATTCGGGGGGCGTCTTCACATTCAGTAAATAAAAAAACGGCGAATTCGCCGTTTTTTTATTTACTCGCCTTCGTTATGATAACTGCCTGTTTTCTTAAGTTTCTTCTCCATGAACCATAAGATCAGAAAAACGAAAAGAGTGAGAGAGGTGGCAAACACAGAGAGGGCATATAAACCGAACCCAACCGCAGTGCCGATGCCAGCCGCAACCCAAAGCCCCGCAGAGGTCGTAAGGCCCATAACCTTGTCTTCTTTTAAAATAATCATGCCAGCGCCGATAAAACCTATGCCCACGACTATTTGAGAAGCCATCCTAAGCGGATCGAAAGAAACCGCACCCAGACTCCGCCCAACAACCTCGGAAATTATTACAAAAAGCGAAGCGCCCATAGAAATAAGCGCGTAGGTTCGCATCCCAGCCGTTTTGCCCGCAAGAGTACGCTCAATTCCTAGTAATCCACCCAACAACATCGCCAAAGAAAGACGCAAAAACAGTTCAAGCGTATCATCGTTCATAAAAAAATATAAATTACTTTCCATTTACCTTATTTAAATTATTGCCTACTTCATCCCAGTTTACAACATTCCACCAAGCATTAATATAATCCGGTCGCTTGTTTTGATACTTCAAATAATAAGCGTGCTCCCAGACGTCCAAGCCCAAAACAGGATTAAACCCCTGCATTATGGGGCTTTCTTGGTTGGGGGTAGTAATAATTTCAAACGATTCATCCTTGAGAACAAGCCAGACCCAACCACTTCCGAAAAACCCAGTTGCAGCTTTAGTAAATTCTTCTTTGAATTTTAAAAATTCTCCGAACTTGGATGTGATAATTTTTCCAACTTCTCCTCTTGGCTCTCCACCACCATTCCCTGGCCGGGCAGGCGGTTTCATCATCTTCCAAAACATAGAGTGGTTAAAGTGCCCACCGCCATGATTTTTAACCGCAACTCTAATCGCCCCTGGTACTGCTTCAATTGATTGAAGCAGTTCTTCTAAAGACTTTTTCTGTAAATCAGGATAACCTTCGAGCGCAGCATTTAATTTATCCACATAAGCCTGGTGATGCTTGGTATGATGAATTTCCATTGTGCGCGCATCAATGTATGGTTCCAGGTCATCATAAGCGTATAGTAGTTTTGGTAAAGAGTGAGTCATCATGCCGCTTCTTTATCCATTTTTCGATTTTTTAGGTCTTGAAGACGACGAACGACTTCCTCAAAATCACCGCTTCTAACAAGTTGTCTAAATTCTGAATCTCTCTCCAACTCTCTGAAAGGACCGGAATTATCTTCCGCCAATTTTAAACGACCCTCTTCTGTGGGTCCTCCGTAAAGTCGCAAAATTTCCCGCTGAGCATTAATGCGTTCTTTTGTGGTAAGGAGCGGATTATTTATTTCTTCTAACGATGGTCCTGAAAATATCGGCATAATTTATTTAATCAATTTTTTAAATTCTTCAACCATAGAAATATCTTCCGGATCCACTCCGCATCCTTCCGCAACGTAATAAGTAGTCCAATCAGCTAGGATAAGCGAGTTAAATATCCTCTCAAGTTTATTATTGCCCTTTAAATCTAATGTCTCAACCGGTAGTCCCCTTGCCTCAAACAACTCTTGCAACACTCCTATTCTTTTCACGATTTTAGGATGGTCATCATCATTTTTTAGAATTAAAAAATAAAATTTATCTGATAAACTCTTGTTAGAATTTTTAGCGTCAAACCCAACCATTTCATTGTGATTTAGTTCTGGAAACACGTTGAAGAAAGCCGGGATTTTCGCAGTTTCATTAAATTTAATCTTCCAATTGTAGGCAACTGCTTTATATCGCGAAGACGCATAAATAACCGGCACATAGCCTTTTAATCTTTTTGCTAAACGTTTTCCTTCTTCTTCTATATCGGCCGGCTGCAAGCCAAAAGAAAGATTGCTCGCATCCCTTAATTCACTGTCCTTGCCCATCACCCTTAACATGGCCATAAAATTCAAACCAACCGCCATTCTTGGCTCTAAGTCCCAATCTGGTATTTGTATGTAAGGCACTAACTCTTTTTTGGCTAGCTGAAGCAACTTCCCGCCCGTGGATATTACCACAAGAGCCAGTTTTTTCTTCACGGCAACCCCGAATGCATCCAAAACCTCTTCGGTATTTCCGGAGTAAGAGCTGCAAATCAAGAGACGCTCTTTGAGCTCTTTGTCGCCTAAAGCCGGCAATCCATAATTTCTATGAACCATAATATCTACCGCGGGGTCATACGCCTTAAGCAAGCCAGCCGAAAGATTGGACCCTCCCATTCCGACCACAATAAACTTATTATGTCTCTTTAAAGAATCTGCGTTTTCTAAAATTGGATCCCAGCCGAATTGATCCGCAAATTTTTCTATTGCTTTCTTCATACCTTAGGGTTTTCAAACTTGGCAGCCGCCGAACGATAAAGACAGTGGGGACAATCGGGTTTCACCGGAGGCATCTCGCCCATTAGGCATTTATGCGCATCTCGAATGACTCCTTCGATCCAACCATCACTTCCTTTGTAAGCTATTATTTCTACACCAAATTCTAGTTTTCCATCAAAAGCTTCTTTGTCTTTGTCGCCATTCGCGTATACAAAATATCCCGTGTCCGAAACCTTAAAGCCGCTTTGTCTGAAAAGCCATTGATAAATTTCCATTTGCCTCTTATAGGCCTGACGATATTCCGTATCAAGAGTTATTGCGGAGCTTGTGCTCGTTGCTTTGTAATCCACTATCATAAGTTCGCCTTTGGGACTTTCCCACACATCATCAATCGCACCAGTTATAACAAAATTGGTCGGGCGGTGAAGGTATTGGATTCCCTTGAAATTCTCTCTCCATTCGTTCATCATTTCATGCTTGTAAGGCACGGCATCTATTCCATAAGTCTTCATAAGAGGGTGGGTTGAACTCCGGACTCTGTGGAAGTCAAATTCTTTTTTCAAGAGATGGTCCACGGCTGAATTTAAAGTAAATGCCGGTCCTTGAACGCGACCTATTCCTAAGCGCCTATCTAAATAAAAACAACGCGGACATTCCGTGAAAAACTCTATTTTTGATCGGCTTAGTTTAAAGGGTTCTTCGGAGTTGGGATTAAAAAGATTCTTAATTCTTCGGCCAGTTGTTTGCTGAGACATGCCAATGTTTCTAAAATTTACCAGCCCTTGGGGGATATAAATCCTTATCAATCGTCCTTTCGAAACAGGTGAAACCCACTCCATGCTCCCAATTGTCCGGCATCATATAATAGGGTTCGCGCGCTACAGGTACGGGTTTCGTGGGATAGGGATTACTTTCTTGGACAAAGCTTGGCCTGTCAAAAGTAGCGCATAAAGAGAAAGCTAAATCACCCTTAATTCCGTATGTATAATCATTAACACTTGTGGGGTCTTTTGGAATTGAAATTCCGCGAATACTATCCTCGAGGTCTGTAAGTCCTACGGGCAATTTTCCCTTATTAGTCCAATAATTTACTATCTCGGACTGCAAGAACTGCAAGTTATTAACCCGCATTTCATCCAATTTCCTTAATCTCTCTTCTTTTGGCGAACCGACTATAAAAAATCCCGTAATTATTGCGGCTAAAACGATTACTATGATTGTGTAAACAAATATCTTCACCCCGTTAGAAGTGGAACTAACTCCACTATTTGTATTGACCGACTATTGTTAATTTTGAACATGGTATTAAATATACTTTTGATGTTGGTTGCCACTTCTAACGGGGTTCATTCTGTTTTGTGTTTCCTAATATCAACAAAATAATAGCCGAAGATCGAACCGGCGACAAAAAAGACGGTCAAGACCTTCAGGGCGAATCTCGCTGTGAGCTCTCCTTGAAGAAGATTGTAAATCAGAGTTATTAAGTTTCCGATAATTATTAACGCTGCGGCAAAGAGCGTGAAATACAAAAGCCACTTCCTAATACGAACATCTCTTTTTGTCGGATCTTTAGAATAATCTTTGTTTAAAAACCAGCTTACCGAAACATAAACCGGGAAAATGACTATTAAGGAAGCAAGCGCCCAACGGATTGTTCCGTAATAAGATTGAAGCGCGTAATAACTTCCTCGCTCAATATAAATATCTGGGAATAATATATTTATGTACTGGAAGATAAGCGTTATGAAACTCGCTGCGCTCGTGTAAAGCGAAATTATTGCGAGAAGGTGCAGAAAAATATCTTTCGGCGAAGTCTTATTCATGTCGTTCATTATTATGGTCAAGATTTTCTATGTCGAAAATTTCTTTTCCGATAAATCTCTGGACGGAGTCCAAATCGCTCAAAAGCTGGTCTTCTTTTATTTTTTCCTCCGCAGATAACTCTTTATTAAGTTTTGCGCGCTTAACCAAGGCGAGTTCTGATTCAATATCTCGTCGTAAGACCGCAAATCCCCTGCGCACCGCCTCTTCTGCTTCTTTTACTTCGTGTAAGAATTTAGCATGTTTCTTGCGTCCGTGATAATAGTGATAACTTATAAAGGTTACAAGGCCAATAATTCCTAAGAGTAGAATAAAGATTAAAACGAGATAAATTGTTTCATAGCTTAATCTTGAGCTGCCGAATTGAATAGCGGTCGGACTCACGGTCATCTGAATCTGCGGCGAAGGCGGACTCACTTCTTCGCCCAATTTGGCTTGTGTCCAAATAAGATAGTTTCCAGTTACAAGAAAGTTGTTGTGTCTGTAGAACCAATCTCCGCGCTTATCCGACTTCACTGCCTGGCTAAACGTTTCTCCTGTTTGCAGATTTTGCAAATAAACCGTCACGTCCTCGTTTGCTACATCAGTTTTCCCGCCGATATAAAATATTTCGTCATTTGAGATATCTTCGGAAATACTTGAAACGTAAGGCGGCGAAACCGAAACTTGTTGCGCTTGCGCTGAACCGCTGGAGATGAGCGACAACCCTATTATCAAAAGTAACAATAACGCCCTTCCTCCATATTTTTTCCTATATTTATTAAACTCTCTTATTTTGTCTTCTATGTGTCTAGGTAATTTACGGTTGGATTCATGGAAATGTAAATCATGCCTCCAATGAAGAACACGGTAGCCCATGTAAATCAGGCAGGCGAAGATAAAAGCGAATATTATCCAAAACCAGAACCAAGGTATCACAAAGGCATTTTTTATCTCAAGCCCCTCGTCTCCGATAAAACTGAAAATCGCACTCGTTATAGTGAGGCCCTCAGAAACGTCTCTGAAATTGCCCGCCACATCATAGGCCCTTACTATCACGTCGTATTTGCCCAACTCAAGAGGACTCAAAATGTATGGACTCGGAACCTCTATGAAAAACGGCTGACCTCCACTGGGGTCTGGATTCGGAACACTAAGTGGAATAAGTTTTAATTCATAATGATCTAATCCCGAAAGATAATCCGTTGTGTAGAATTCGACAATCGGCTGCCTCCTCACAGTTCTATTGCCCGGAACAAATTCTAATGGAAAGGAAACCGGTGGAGTCGTATCTATTTTTACCGCAAAATGAGTTGTTCCCCCCCAAGCCCCCTCCCTTAGAGCTTTGATATGAAAATAACTTATCCCGTCGGCGGTATTTCGATAGACTACTGAGTTTTTTGATCCTTCAGAAACATCATCTGGAATACCAGTTGGATCGTTGTTTAAAACATAACTGTATCCTCCCACGCCCAATCCTTCGTTTGCCCACCTTAATATCACCGTTGGGTTTGAATACCACGTTGACTGATCAACGTGAGTCTCGGATGCAACAATTGGTCCAGCCGGAGGAGGCAACGCCAACCGGTAAACCGCACTCGATGACTGCCTTAAAACATCAGTACCCAAACCATCGTTCTTCAATACTTTTGAATTATCAAGAAACTTTAAAATCGCATCCCCGACAGATCTAACCCTGAAAGTAAGAGTTGTTACAAGGCCCCTACTTAAATTTATCCCCTCCGGAATTCCACCCTGCAAATCTATTCGCCCCGTTTGATTATTAAACCGTGGTTGAGCAGTCCAAATACCTATTATAGATTGGCCAGTTGTGGGAGAAACTAACTGAAGTTTGTCAGGAGGAAATATTAAAGACGCCTCTAGGGCGTTCACGGATTCTCCTTCTGTATCCAAGAACAATGAAACTTCAAGAGTGCTCCCAACAGCAAACGCTCCAGCTGACGGGCTAAGAGAAAGGCTTGCCGCATGAGTCAGGCCGGGCAAGATAAAAACTGCTGACAAGAACAGCAATAAATAATACTTCATGTATGTGTACTTATACTTATTGTACTATATCCGAGAGAAAGACTGGACTTTTTTGAGGAAAAACAGGAGAACAAACACTACGAAAGATATATAAATAAGCTTTCTAAAGAGTTCTCCCCACAGATAGACCGTTTGAGCTGTAACGTTACCGTTATTATCCACAACCCTAAGCTCTAGAGACCATACGCCGGAAGCGAGTTGCGAAGGGTTGGAAATCGGTATCCTATCTCCCCAACCAAGCCATTCACGATAGCGCACCGTGGCGGATTTAACCCCAGAATCCTCATCGGTTGCATTAAAAACCAATAACGACTCTTGTTGTACTGGATCCTTTACTATCGAAACTTCATCTATAACTGGAGGAATTTTATCTTTTATTACGATTTCGGTTGAGGGGGTTTTTTTATCTATAACCAGCTTTATTGATTTGGTATCACCCACAACCTGCATGCCCGTACCATCGTATAGATAAGCGCTTGCGCTTTCTAAACTTATCTCAGCCTCTCCTTCGGCCTTTGATTTGAAGTTTAATTTGATTATGTTTCCGGCCTCTCCCTCAAAGCCCTGAATACTGCCTCCGACTATTTTTATAACACCTGGCTTCGTCTCCTCTGAATATTTAAAAAAGTCCACAATGGAATTAGAGCTGTTCACAGCAACTAAATTCAATAGATCTTTGGGGTAATTTATGATGATGTCGTATGCATTAACAGAATTGTCGGAATTAACTAGCACGCTTACGATAAAATCTGAATTAGATCCTATTTTAAGGTTCTCTGTTTCAAGATAAAAAACAGGGTTCCCGGAAGCAAGAGCAACGCCTCCCAAAAAAATCAAAGAAGTTGTTATTAGTTTATTCATCCCGTTAGAGACAGGAAGCGCTTTAATCTGTTCTTCAAATAGCGCTTACCCATACCTGATTTAAGATATTTCTCTCTCGACCTAGCATCGGTGATGTTCTTGCAGGATTCATAATAAATAAGTTCAAATGGTCCTCTGTTTTTTGTATAAGTTGACTTGTTTTGATTATGTTCTTTAAAGCGCTTCCGTAAATCAACGGCCAATCCTGTATACCACATACTATTCTTTTTACTTTGTATAACATAGACATAATAAAACATATTGTCTCTAACGGGATTCATCCCAATAGTAAAGCAATATAGATATATCAATTAAATCAATTTTACCGTCTTTGTTCAAATCGTATGGGGTAATTTGAGACCCAGCCTTTCCGTAATGAAAAAGGAGAATGCTTAAATCTACGATGTTACATTTTCCATCTTTGTTAAAATCACAAAGTCCAGGCGAGGGAATAACCTTTGGTTTTTGCGGCTTATCTCCAGCATAGACAATTACCGGTGGTACAGAAGTTGAAACAACTACAGATATCGGGGTAGAAAAATATAGAAAGCCGGATTGCAAAATAAAATCCTGCCCACTTGAGAAACCTATCGCCTCCTGCCCCAAAGAACTGAATAACTGAAATCCGCTTGATGTGGAAAATCCCGCGCCTACATTTATCACGGGGTCTTTAATCATAAAATTCTGCGAAGTGAAATCCGTCGCACCAACTCTCGTTGTAACAGAAAAAAACAAGATTATTAATAGTGGAGTTAATCGCCTTCTCATTGCTTACCATAATATTAACACTCCGCTACTTGAGCGGAGTGTTAATTTCTTATTGATTTGCCGTTTTGAACTGCCCAATCGCCTCTACTACCCGTGAATCCGCTCTTAAATCCTCAACGAACAAAATCTGGTCACGATTAATCCTCATTTCATCCTCCGGACCATGAAGTTCGCTCCCCAATTTAACTAAATTGATATTTGTAGGCTGCGTTTCTCCAGCTTTTGCGGGCTGGGGCGGGGTATTTACTTGCAGATAATAGATATCCCTCAAGACCACGTACTGACGACCTTCTTGAGAGAGATGGCCGAAATAAACCTGTCCGTTTGATAGAAAGACTGCTTCATAGTTTTTATCACCTCTCCACCCCCAACTGTCCGGAAAAACATTTAGCCTATGGAGAACAACCAAAATTACCACTAATGCTATTAGGCCGCCAACCCACCAAATTCTTTTATTTATTGTCAT